>BBFD01000045.1 GCA_001313065.1 Silvimonas sp. JCM 19000 | reverse complement strand
ACCCCTTATCCCTGCCCACCCGACGTGATCCGCAACCCGGGCACGTCGCTCCACGGAGTTCATCACTATGAAGATACGCATCTGCTCGCCTCCGCACTGATCGGCGCTGTTGCCAGCGCCGCTCCATGACGCCGATGGCCGCGCTTGCCGCCGCCCGCCTGTTGGGGCGCAACACACCGGGCAAACTGGCTTTGCTGGACCATCCGGTTTTTTTAAATACGGCGCGTTGGCGATGGGCGCGGGCGAACTGGCGGGCGACAAAATGAAATCCGCGCCTGATCGTACGGTGTTCCTCGGCTTGCTGGCCCGGGTTGCCAGTGCCGGGATCGCGGGTGCGGCGCTGGCCCCCAAAGGGCAGGAAAAAGAAGGCGCGGCCATCGCCGTCGCCACTGCGGTGCCGCTGGCGTATGCCACGCTGGATGGTCGCAAAAAGGCCATGGAACATATCGGCCAGACCCAAAGCGGCCTGATCGAAGATGTGCTGATCGTGGCCGCGGGCATTGCCGTGGTGGCGCTGGCTACACGTGCCCGAGCCGATTAAGCCTTGCTGACCCGCTACCCCGTCCGCCCGGCCAGCTTTGCGCTGACGCCGGGCGCGGGTGCTTTACCCTATACTCTGCACTTCTCCGCAATGACCGCTGCAGAATATCCCGTATGACTTCCCATCAGTTTTCCGCCCTGTTTGTGTTTGCGCTGGTGGCCAGCGTGCTGCTGCAATTGTGGTTAGCGCTGCGCCAGATCAACCATGTGCGCCGCCATCGCAATGCCGTGCCGGAGGCGTTTGCCGCCAATATCTCGCTGGCTTCGCATCAACGCGCCGCCGATTACACCGTGGTGAAAAGCCGTTTTGGCATGATCAACACCGTGTTCGAAGCCATGGTGTTGTTGGCATTCACCTTGGGCGGCGGTATCGATGCGTTGATGCGGCTGACCGAAGGCTGGTTTGGCCCCGGCATTCTGGCGGGCGTGGCGATGATTGCCTTGCTGGGCCTGATCCAGTTGATCATCGGCCTGCCGTTTTCGTGGCACAGCACCTTCAGCATTGAAGAGCGCTTTGGCTTTAATCAGATGTCGAAAAAAGCTGTTTATCAGCGACACCGTGCGCCAGAGTCTGCTGATGGCCGTGATCGGCCTGCCGTTTGTGGCGCTGGTGCTCTGGCTGATGGGGCGCATGGGCAGCTATTGGTGGGCTTATGTCTGGGTGGCCACGGTCGCGTTCATGTTTTTTTTCATCATGTGGGTGTTCCCGACCTGGATTGCCCCGCTGTTCAACAAGTTTGAACCGCTGGCGGACGAAAGCCTGCGCCAGCGCATCGAAGCCTTGTTGCAACGTTGCGGCTTTGTCTCGAACGGGATTTTCACCATGGATGGCTCCAAACGCTCCAGCCATGGCAACGCGTATTTCACCGGCATGGGCAACAACAAGCGCATCGTGTTTTTTCGATACGCTGATCCAGCGCCTGGATGGTGATGAAATCGAAGCCGTGCTGGCGCACGAACTGGGGCATTTCAAGCGCAACCACATCGTCAAATCACGCATCTGGTCGTTTGGCTTGATGGCCGTGCTGTTGTTTGTACTGGGCCAGTTATTGCCCGCCGCATGGTTCTATCAAGCCTGGGGGTACAGACGGCCAATACCGCCACCGCATTGACGCTATTCTTTATGGTGCTGCCGGTGTTCACCTTTTTTGTTTGCACCGCTGGGTTCGTATATGTCGCGCAAACACGAATATGAAGCCGATGCCTTTGCTGCCCAGCAAGCCTCTGCCACCGATCTGATCCGCGCACTGGTCAAGCTGTATCGCGACAACGCATCGACGCTGACGCCCGACCCTTTGCACAGCGTGTATTACGATAGCCATCCCCCTGCCAGCTTGCGCGTTGCCGCGCTCAAACAGCAGGCTTGATCCCCGCATAAACAGGAGCCGCCCATGTCTGCCCTCAGTAAAGAGCACTGCCAGAACGATGCCTTGAAACTGGATACGACCGCAGCGGCCGCCCTGATCGAGCAATTACACGGCTGGAAGCAGGTTGAAGCCAGTCTGCAAAAAAAGCTGGGATTTCAAGAATTTTTTTACCAGACGATGGCATTCGTAAATGCCGTCGCCTTTATTGCCGATACCGAAGATCACCATCCCGACATGAGCGTCAGCTACAACCACTGTGCGCTGGTGTGGTCGACGCATTCGGCTGGTGGCCTTACCCGTAACGATTTTATTTGTGCAGCCCGAGTTGATGCCCTGTTTGATTAAAACCATGCCCTCCCCCCTCCGCCCAGGCCAGGCCCGATGAGCCAGACCGCCCGTATCGTTGCCAGCCACGGCCGTAGTTATATGGTCGAACTGCCCGACCGCAGCCGCCTGAACGCCAGCGCCCGCGGCAAGAAATCTGATTTTGCTTGCGGCGATCTGGTGCAGATCAAGCCACTGAACGCCGAGCAGGCCGTCATCGAAAAAAGCCCTGCCGCGCAAAACCTTGCTGTACCGCTCGGACCAATGGCGCTCCAAGATCATCGCCGCCAATGTCACGCAGATTGCGATTGTGGTGGCGCCAGTGCCCAGCTATCTGGATGAGCTGATCGGGCGCGCGCTGATTGCCGCCGAGGCCGAAGACATCGAACCGCTGATCGTGCTGAACAAATGTGATCTACCCCAGGCCGCCGCTGCGCGCGAAGCGCTGCGCTATTACGAAGCCTTGGGTTACCCGCTGTTGGCGCTGTCCGCCAAGGCGGATGTGGCACCGCTGCGCGAACGCTTGCAAGGGCATATCTCGGTGCTGGTGGGGCAATCGGGCATGGGTAAATCCACGCTGCTGAATGCACTGGTGCCCGAGGCCAATGCGCGCGTCAACGATATTTCGGAAGCGCTCGATTCGGGCAAGCACACCACCACCCATGCCACTTTCTACCATCTGGATGATCAGGTGGCAGGCACGGCGCTGATCGATTCGCCCGGCCTGCAGTCATTTGGCCTGGCCCACGTCAAAGAAGAACAATTGCCGGGTTTGATGCCGGATTTCCGCCCCCTGCAAGGCCAATGCCGGTTTCATAACTGCCGCCATCGCCAGGAGCCGTCCTGCGCGCTCAAGCTGCGGTCGAGACGGGCAAGGTGCCTGCGTCGCGGCTGCAATTGCTGCATCGCCTGCAAGACGAACTGGCCCAGATCGATACTTATTAAGAGGCGACGGACCATCGCATGCCACTGTACTATTCTGGTCTTGAACACGTTGCGCACAGTGGCTCGGCGCGCGCCGTGAGGGGCAGGTTGGCGCCATGACCCTGCCGCCCTTGATTGATCGCACAGAGACCCGTAATCCTGGTATGCCTGCACAACGCGCATTGCATCTTTATCGTCAGACCCAGGCATCGAGCGACGACGACCGCGTCGCCCGGCATGCCCCGCTGGTCAAGCGCATCGCTTACCACCTGGTGTCACGGCTGCCTGCCAGCGTTGAAGTCGAAGATCTGATCCAGGTGGGCCTGATCGGCCTGATGGAAGCCGCGCGCAATTTTGATCCCAACGCCGGCGTGCAATTCGAAACCTTTGCCACCCAACGCATACGCGGCGCCATGCTGGACGAGCTGCGCAGTGCCGACTGGGCGCCGCGCCAGACGCGCAAGAACATGCGCGATATCGAAAAAAGCCATCCACGCCCTTGAACACAAACTCGGCCGCGCGCCACACGAGGCCGAAGTCGCCACCTCGATGAGCATGCCGCTGGACGAATACCAGACCATGCTGGCCGACGCCCGTGGTCACCAGCTGGTGTATTACGAAGACTTTGAAGACGAAGACGAAAACGACCAGCTGGACCAGTTTACCGCCGACCATCACGCCAACCCGCTGGCGCAACTGGAAGACAGCGGTTTTAAAAAAACTGTTGATTGAAGGCATAGGCTTGTTGCCCGAGCGCGAGCAACTGGTCATGGCCTTGTACTACGATGAGGAGCTGAACCTCAAAGAAATCGGCGCCGTACTGGGCGTCACTGAGTCCCGTGTTTCGCAGTTGCATAGTCAGGCCGTGGCGCGTTTGCGCAGTCGGGTGCAAGACTGGCTGCATCGCTGAACCTGACCAGCCTGCCCTCTAGAACAACATCAACCCGCTGACTCAATGGACAAAACAAGCGTAATCGGATTAGTGCTGGGCATCTCGGCCATCGTGCTGGGGCAATGGCTCGAGGGCGGGCATATTGCCTCGCTGCTGCAATTCACCGCCTTTCTGATCGTGATTGGCGGCACCATCGGCGCCGTCATGCTGCAAAGCCGGCTGCCGGACTTTCTGGCGGGCGTGCGCATGCTGAAGTGGGTGTTCATGCCGCCGCAACACGACTTTCGTCGCATTCTTACCACACTGATGGGCTGGAGCCAGCAAGCGCGCCGCGGCGGTCTGCTGGGGCTGGAGCAATATGCGCAGGCGGAGAAAGACGCTTATGTCAAACGCGGCATCCAGTTGCTGGTGGATGGCGCGGAACCCGACATGATCCGCAAAGCGCTTGAACTCGATATCGATGCGTGGGAACTGCGCGCCAAAGCGGCCGCGCGTATCTGGGAATCCGCCGGCGGCTATGCGCCCACCATCGGCATTCTGGGCGCGGTGCTCGGGCTGATCCACGTCATGGAAAACCTGACCGACCCCGGCAAGCTGGGCGCGGGCATTGCGGTGGCATTTGTGGCAACCATTTATGGCGTCGGCTCGGCCAACCTGATTTTTTTTGCCGATTTACAGCAAGTTGCGCCAGCACATCGACACCGAAGTGCGTCGGCGCGAAATGATGATGGAAGGCATCGTCACCATTGCCAATGGCGAGAACCCGCGCATCATGGAAAACAAACTGGCGGGGTTTTTGACCTGAGCCACGCCAACCCGCTTGTCCACGCGCGCCGTTCTGGCGCGTTTTGCGTTGTGCGCCAGCGCCACTGGCGCATTCGGCTGGCGCAATCGGCCACGCCGCTGTGAACGCACCGACGTCCGTGGATGCGGCGCAGGCGCTGCTGTGGCAATCTCTCACTTTTAATCAGCGACTTGACGCGCCCGGTCGCCCGCGCCAGAGCCGTCGATGAACCGTCCGCAAGCATCCACTCAAAAGAACATGGCTTTATTCCGCAAGAAAAACGTCGCCAACGCCTCGGTCAAGGCGGCGCTACCGCCGCAACTGGCCAATCTGTTGCGAGAATCATGGTGGCTGTTGCTGGTGGCGGCCGTGCTGTATCTGGTGCTGGCCCTCGTCACCTGGGCGCCAGAAGATCCGGGCTGGTCACACAGTGCCACGCATGCCGACGTCCATAACCGTGGCGGCGTGGTCGGCGCGTGGCTGTCTGATATTTTTTCTGTCGGTGTTCGGCTTCTCGGCCTGGTGGTGGGTGACGTTTCTGTTTGCCGCAATCTGGTGGGCTATCGCCGCATCGATCGCATCAATGAATCTTCGCGCCCGGTGGTACTGCTGGCCTGCATCGGTTTCATGCTGATGATTGTGGCCAGTTGCAGCATGGAAGCCTTGCGGCTGCACAGCCTGCATATGCCCCTCCCCTTGTCTCCCGGTGGCGTGCTGGGCCTGGCCCTCGGCGGTTGGCTGTATCACGCGTTGGGTTTTACTGGCGCGACGCTGGCCCTGGCGATGGCTTGGGCAATTGGTATTTCTCTGTTTACCGGCTTGTCCTGGCTGGACTTGATGGAAAAACTGGGCGGCGCGCTGGAATGGGTGGCGCTCAAGCTGGTGGCCGCATGGCATGCCGCCCAGGACCGCCGCATCGGCCGGGTGGCCGCCGTGCAGCGCGAGGAACGCGTTAGCGTCGAGAAGAAAAAAACAAGTCGATAAAGCGCCTTTGATTATCGAAGAGCCGGTGATGGAAGTGCCGCTGGCCAAGGCCGTGGTTAAAGCCGCAGAGAAAAAAAGCCGAACAGGAACACAAAAAAAAGCGGTACAGCCTACCCTGTTCGAATTTGACGATCTGCCGCGTCAGCCCGGTGAGCCCAACGCGCTGCCGCCGCTGAATCTGCTGGCCCCGGCCCCGGTGGCGCAAGAAACCATCAGCCACGAAACGCTGGAATTCACCAGCCGTTTGATCGAACGCAAGCTGGGTGACTTTAACGTCGAAGTCAAAGTCATCGCGGCCTATCCCGGCCCGGTCATTACGCGTTACGAAATCGAACCGGCCGTGGGCGTTAAAGGCTCGCAGATCGTCAATCTGATGAAGGATTTGTCGCGCGCGCTGGGCCTGGTTTCTATCCGCGTGGTGGAAACCATCCCCGGCAAAACCTGTATGGGCCTGGAATTACCCAACCCGACGCGGCAAATGATCCGCCTGAGCGAAATCCTGTCGTCCGAACCGTTCCACGCCATGGGCTCGCGCCTGACCATGGCGCTGGGCAAAGACATCACCGGCAAACCCATCGTCACCGACCTCGGCCGCGCGCCGCATATGCTGGTGGCGGGCACGACCGGCTCGGGCAAATCGGTGGGCGTAAACGCGATGATTTTGTCGCTGCTGTACAAGGCCACGCCGGACGAAGTGCGCTTTATCATGGTCGACCCCAAAATGCTGGAATTGTCGATCTACGACGCATCCCGCATTTGCTCGCGCCCGTGGTCACCGATATGAAACTGGCCGCCAACGCGCTGAACTGGTGTGTGGCCGAAATGGAAAAACGCTATCGCCTGATGAGCGCGATGGGCGTGCGCAATCTGGCCGGCTTTAACCAGAAAGTGAAAGACGCGAGAAAGCCGGCAAACCGCTGACCAATCCGTTCTCGATTAACCCGGACGAGCCCGAACAGCTAGAGCATCTGCCGTTCGTGGTGGTGGTGGTCGACGAGTTTGCCGACCTGATGATGGTGGCAGGCAAGAAGATCGAAGAACTGATTGCCCGGCTGGCGCAGAAGGCGCGTGCGGCGGGCATCCATCTGATCCTGGCCACGCAACGGCCTAGCGTTGATGTGATTACCGGTCTGATCAAGGCCAATATCCCCACCGGATGGCCTTCCAGGTTTCTTCAAAGATTGATAGCCGCACAATTCTGGACCAGATGGGCGCCGAAGCCTTGCTCGGCCAGGGCGATATGCTGTTCCTGCCGCCGGGCACCGGTTATCCGCAACGCGTACATGGCGCGTTTGTAGCGGATGAAGAAGTGCATAAGGTGGTGGCGTTTCTCAAATCAACCGGCGAGCCCGATTACATCGACGGCATCCTCAATGGCGGCTTCGAGGCCGAAGGCGCGGCCAGTGGCGGCGCGCCGTGGGCTGATGCAGGGGGCGCTGGTGGCGGTGCGAGCGAAGATTCCGATCCGCTGTATGACGACGCCGTGCAGTTTGTGCTGAAAAGCCGCCGCGCTTCGATTTCGTCCGTACAACGGCAACTGCGCATCGGCTATAACCGCGCCGCGCGCTTGATTGAACAAATGGAAGCGGCCGGACTGGTCAGCCCGATGGAAACCAACGGCAACCGCACGGTACTGGCGCCCGCAGCCTCGGCGGAGTGACAACACCGCTTGGGAACCCATAGTGTGGGTCATGCCCCCACCCGATGGGGCGTAAGAAACTCCCAGGCTAATCATCAACATAGCGATAAAAGCTTGTTGATCTAAGCGCCCGGCTCCGCTATTCTGCAACACCCCCGTCAGCCGATGGCATTTTGGCTTGAACGGATAACTTGAATCGTGATATAAACACGGTTTTTCCAGAAGTCAGGGAATCCTAAACCATGGCACGTGTATGCATCGTTACCGGCAAGCGTCCGGTAACCGGGAACAACGTTTCCCACGCCAACAACAAAACGAAACGTCGTTTTCTCCCGAACCTCCAATCCCGTCGTTTCTGGTTGAGAGCGAAAACCGCTGGGTGCGCCTGCGCGTATCCAACGCTGCCCTGCGCACCATCGACAAGAACGGTATCGACACCGTCCTGGCCGACCTCCGCGCACGCGGCGAACTGTAATAGGTAAAGATCATGCGTGAAAAGATCAAGCTCGAATCCAGCGCTGGTACCGGTCACTTCTACACGACCACCAAGAACAAGCGCACCATGCCGGAAAAGATGGAAATCAAAAAAGTTCGATCCGGTTGCCCGCAAGCACGTGATGTACAAGGAAACCAAGCTGAAGTAATTCAGCGCGTCGTTGGCTCCGCCCAACGGCAAACGGATTCCCTGGTCCTGTGCCGGACGGAAAACAAAAAACCCACCTATGCGTGGGTTTTTTTTGTTTTGCTGCGCCGGTTTCTATCAGGCTTCGGTCTGCGGCCAGATCTCGCGCAAAGAATCCAGCAGCAAAGCCAGCATCGGATCACTTTGCCGATCCGCCGAATAAATAAACTGCAGCGGCGCAGTGATCGCCACCTCACCGCCACGCCACAAGGCAATCGAACCCTCTGCTTCAAAGCGGCGCGCGGTACGTTCAGCCAACAAGGACACGCCTAGCCCGGCTTTGACCAACTCAGCCAGCGTGGCTTCGTCATCAAACTCCCCCACCCGCTTGGGCGCGATATTGTGGGTACGCCAAAGCTCGGCGGTAATCCCGCTCAGACTCATAAATTGAGACAGACCCAACATGGCGCCTTGCCCAGGGTTTTCCAGTCGGCATGCTTGAGTTGTTCGGCCAGATTCAATGGCAGGGCAACGCAAAAAACCCAGTTCTGATAACGGCAGCGAATTGACGTTCTGGAACGGATTGCGGCCAAAATAGAACCCGCCATCCAGCGTCTTTTTTGCGCACATCATTGAGCACCGCGCCCGAAATCCCCTGCGTGGTCTGCACCGTAATCAGCGGGCATTTCTGCCGCAGCAAGGCCAGCCACGGACCAATACGCAAACGCGCCGCCACCCCCACCGTGCCGATGCGCACTTTGCCTTTAGGCTCGGCCACCATCGCCTTGGCGCGATAAAGCATTTCTCGCGATACCGCCAGAATATGCTCGGCATCCGGTAGGAAAGCCTTGCCGCCTTCAGTCAATTGCACGCCACCGGGAAAGCGCTCAAACAGCGCCATGCCCAGTTCTTCTTCTAACGCTTTGATCTGCGCCGTCACGGCGGGCTGAGATAAATGAAGTAATTCAGCGGCCTGAGTCAGATGCCCCTGTTGGGCCACGGCAACAAAAGTGCGTAATTGATAGATTTCCATGGGGGATGATTATTGCCCGAAACAAGCGCTGCGTGTTGCATCGCGCATTAAATGTGTAGTCTGCAAGCCAATGACTACGCCGTTCTACGTCAGTTTCTTGCAATGCAGCATAAGCGTTTTGATTTCGCGCATCAAAAAAAATTGCAATTAGCTTCCGCCCCTGGCGCTCCATACAGTGAGGCACGACCCGAACACACGGCACAGTACGACTCTGCACATAAACGCCCGCGTCGGTCTTACCGCATTGTTTTTTTCAGGAGAGAGAGCATGGATGACCCCGTAATCCAGCGTATCCAGAACAACCCCAGGTTTCATGAACTGGTGCACAAAAAAAAGCAGCCTGAGCTGGACGCTCGCCATCATCATCCTGGTGGCCTATATCGGTCTGATTCTGATGATTGCGCTGGCCCCGTCCGTGTTGGGTACGCCGCTGTTTGCGGGCGGTGTGACCACCATCGGCATTCCGCTGGGCATGCTGCTGATCGTGCTGGCGTTTGTACTGACCGGTATCTACGTGCGTCGCGCCAATGGCGAATTCGATACGCTTAATCAACAAGTGATCGCGGAGGCTCGCAATGCGCGCAACTGATCGCCTGACGCTGGCCAGCATGGCCCTGCTGTCCAGTTTGCCCACGTGGCGGCCGGCGCGCTCGAAGGCCCGGTCAAGCAACGTGAGACCAACTGGCACGCCATTATCATCTTTCTGATTTTTGTCGCGTTTACCCTCGGCATCACTTACTGGGCGGCGCGGCGCACGCGTTCGGCCAAGGACTTTTACGCAGCGGGCGGTGGCATTACCGGGCTGCAGAACGGCCTGGCGATTGCGGGCGACTTCATGTCGGCCGCGTCGTTTCTGGGTATCTCGGCGCTGGTGTTTACCAAAGGCTATGACGGGCTGATCTACTCGCTGGGCTTTCTGGTGGGCTGGCCTATCATCACGTTTCTGGTGGCCGAACGCCTGCGTAACCTGGGCAAATTTACTTTTGCCGATGTCGCTTCGTATCGCCTTAAACAAACCCCGATCCGCAGCTTTGCCGCCACCGGCACGCTGATTGTGGTGACCTTGTATCTGATCGCGCAGATGGTGGGCGCAGGTCAGCTCATCCAGTTGCTGTTTGGCCTGCCCTACGCCACTGCCGTCATTATCGTCGGCGTGTTGATGGTGTTGTATGTGACCTTCGGCGGCATGCTGGCCACCACCTGGGTGCAGATCATCAAGGCGGTGATGTTGTTGTGTGGCGCCACGTTTATGGCGTTTATGGTGATGCAGGCTGCGGGCTTCAGCTTTGAAACGCTGTTCCAGACTGCGGTGTCGGTACACCCCAAGCATCTGGCCATCATGGCGCCGGGCAATACCTCGCCCATCGAAACCATTTCGCTGGGTATCGGTTGATGTTCGGGACGGCCGGCTGCCGCACATCCTGATGCGTTTCTTTACGGTTAAAGATGCCAAGGAAGCGCGCAAGTCGGTGTTTTATGCGACCGGGTTTATTGGCTACTTCTACATCCTGACTTTCATCATCGGCTTTGGCGCCATCATGCTGGTGATGGGCAAGCCGGAATACACCACCACGGTCATGGAGAAAGGCAAGCAGGTTACCCAGTTGATCGGTGGCGCCAATATGCCGGCCATCCACCTCGCCTACGCGGTCGGCGGCGATATGTTCCAGGGCTTTATCTCGGCGGTGGCCTTTGCCACCATCCTGGCGGTGGTGTCGGGCCTGACCCTGAGCGGTGCTTCGGCCATCTCGCATGACTTGTACGCCAACGTGTTTGCTCGCGGCCGGACCAACGAAGCGCACGAAATCCGCGTGTCGAAATACGCCACGCTGGGCCTGGGCGTGGTTGCCATCCTGCTCGGCATCGCGTTTCAGAAAACCAACGTCGCGTTTATGGTGGGCCTGGCGTTTTCGGTGGCGGCTTCGGCTAACTTTCCGGTGTTGTTCCTGGCCATGTTCTGGCGTGGCCTTACCACGCGCGGCGCGGTTGCCGGTGGTTCGCTGGGCCTGATCTGCGCGGTGGTCATGATCGTGACCGGCCCGACCGTGTGGGTGAAGATCCTTGGCAATGCCGCACCGATCTTCCCCTATGACAACCCGTCTATCTTCTCGATGCCGCTGGCGTTTATCGTGATCTGGGCGGTTTCAAAAAAATGGATACCAGTGCCGCTGCTGCGCAAGAAAAAAAGCAGCCTTCGACGCGCAGTTTGTGCGTTCGATGACGGGCGTGGGCGCGGAGGGGGCGGCAAGCCACTGAGGCGTAGCAGGATTGGAGACGAAGCAAAAAAAAACGAAGGTATGACCTGCAGCAAAAGAAAAAAACGGAGAAAAAAACCGTTGGAAAGCCCCGCCCTGTGCGGGGTTTTCCTTTTGGGGAACGCGCTGCGGCAACATGCGCGCGCAGGCTTTGGTGGTGCGCGGCTGCTTTATGCACCCGGCGGGTGGAGCAAGCCGCCACTGACGCGGCACGGTCTGCTTTTACGCAGGCAATGCCATGCGCCGTTGCCTTTTAGCGTGGGGCCGCCGTCGCTGCCTGATGCGCTGCCATGCTGCGGCGCAATATCAGCGTTACTGATTCGCCGCATCAAAAAAACACGATTGGATTGCAGCCATAGTCAGCTTTAGAGTGCCATACACACTATTCCTTACTCCGCAGTGGAGCCCGCATGAGCACGATCGACTCGGTATTAAAAGAAAACCGCCTGTTTCCGCCCTCAGAGGACTTTCGCGTAAAGGCGAATGTATCGGGCATGGAGGGTTACAACGCCTTGTGCGACCAGGCCAATAGCGATTACGAAGGCTTCTGGGCCGATCTGGGCCGCGAGCTGGTGTCATGGAAGCAACCGTTTAGCAAAGTGCTGAACAGCACCGAGGCCCCGTTCTACAAATGGTTTGAAGACGGCACGCTGAACGTGTCGTACAACTGCCTGGACCGGCATCTGGCGGGCAGCGGCGACAAACCCGCCATCATCTTCGAAGCCGACGATGGCACCTCCACGCCGGTTACCTATCGCGAATTGCATCAACGCGTGTGCCAGTTTGCCAATGGCCTGCGCAGCCTGGGCGTCAAGAAAGGCGATCGCGTGGTGGTTTATATGCCGATGGGCGTCGAAGCGGTTGTGGCCATGCAAGCCTGCGCCCGCATAGGCGCGATTCATTCGGTGGTATTTGGTGGCTTCTCGGCCAAGTCGCTGCAAGAGCGCATCGGCGATGCGCGTGCCAGCCTGGTCATCACGGCTAACGAAGGTTTGCGTGGCGGCAAAGCGGTGCCGCTGCAAGCGGTGGTCGACGACGCGCTGGCCTTGGGCGGCTGCGAATCGATCAAGAACATCGTGGTGTACCAACGTACGCAAACTACGCCAGCCCGGTGGGATGAACGCAATGTCTGGTGGCACGAGCTGACGGCAGCACAGCCGACCGAGTGCGAACCGGAATGGATGAATGCCGAAGACCCGCTGTTTATTCTGTATACCAGTGGCTCTACCGGCAAACCCAAGGGTATCCAGCATTCCAGCGGCGGTTATTTGCTCGGCACCCTGGTGACAATGAAATGGGTATTCGATTACAAGCCGGACGATGTGTTCTGGTGCACCGCCGATGTGGGCTGGATTACCGGGCATTCGTATGTCTGCTACGGCCCGCTCGCCATCGGCGCAACGCAAGTGGTGTTTGAAGGCATCCCGACTTATCCGGATGCCAACCGTTTCTGGGCCATGATCGCCAGACACAAGGTCACCACCTTCTATACCGCGCCCACCGCCATCCGTTCGCTGATCAAACTGGGCGCCGATCTGCCCCGCCAGCACGACCTCAGCAGCTTGCGCTTACTCGGCACCGTCGGCGAACCGATCAATCCGGAAGCTGGATCTGGTATCACGAAGTGGTCGGCGGCGGTCGTTGCCCGATTGTAGATACGTGGTGGCAGACCGAAACCGGCGCCAATATGATCGCGCCGCTGCCGGGCGCGGTGGCGACCAAACCGGGTTCTTGCACGCTGCCTTTACCTGGCATCCTGGCCGATATCGTCGATGAATCGGGCGCGCGGTCGAGCCGGGCAAAGGCGGTGCGCTGGTGATCAAAAAGCCGTGGCCTTCGATGGTACGTACCATCTGGGGCGATCCGGATCGCTTCAAGAAAACGTATTTCCCTGAGGAATTCAACGGCCAGCTGTATCTGGCGGGGGATTCGGCGCATACCGACGAGAACGGCTACATCTGGATCATGGGCCGCATCGACGACGTGCTGAATGTCTCCGGCCACCGGCTGGGCACCATGGAAATTGAATCCGCGCTGGTGGCTAACCCGCTGGTCGCTGAAGCGGCCGTGGTGGGTCGCCCGCATGAAATCAAGGGTGAAGCCGTCGTGGCGTTTGTGGTGCTGAAGCAAAGCCGCCCCGAAGGCGAGGATGCCAAACGCATTGCACGCGAACTGCGCGAATGGGTGGCGCACGAGATCGGCAAAATTGCGCAGCCGGATGAAATCCGCTTTGGCGAAAACCTGCCCAAGACGCGCTCGGGCAAGATCATGCGCCGCCTGCTGCGCGTTATTGCCAAGGGCGAAGAGATTACTCAGGACGTTTCGACGCTAGAGAATCCGGCAATTCTGGAACAACTGCGGGTTAGTGCACTCTAATCCCGTGGCAGCACAGCATTACCCCGCGATTAAACCCGCGGGGTTTTTTTTCTTTTGTGGAGAGGGGGGCGCTGCAGCACGGCCATTTTTGCGTCCCGGCGGTACTCAGAATCCTCATGGCCTGCCTGGCCACTCCGGTTCTTCCGTTCCGGCGGTACGCAAACTGACCGCACTGCAGCGCCCCCGACACGGCTTTGTTGATTCTTGCAATGCGCTTCGCTGTTGCTGAGGCCAGGTCAAGGGCCAAAGCCGAAGCGACGGGATGCATAGGGTGGGTCAAGACCCACCGTCCAAAGTGGCCGGAGCGGGGCTTTACTAGCCCTCGACACGGCTTGGTTGATGCTGCGAGGCGCTTCGCTGTCGCGGGGCCAGGGCCAGGGCCAAGCTAAAACCCAAACCCAAGACGGAGCGCAAACCAATATCAAGGCCGGCGTAGGAAAACGCTGCCGTTTGGTCGCGACGGTGGCGATATTGAAATCTTTCCGGGGCAGCGCCACTTCTCATAGAACGTTCGTTTCATGAAGTGTTTTTTTTGCGCGTAGAATCCTTCGATTGCGCAAACGCCTTGAGGATAGTCCCGTGTTTGTAGAATTCCCGAATTCGCCGTACAAGCTGTTCCAGCCGTTTCCGCCTTCCGGAGATCAGCCGGTGGCGATCGACCAGTTGGTGGAAGGTCTGGACGATGGCTTGCAGTTTCAGACGCTATTGGGCGTAACCGGCTCGGGCAAGACCTACACGATGGCCAATGTCATCGCGCGCACGGGTCGGCCAGCATTGTGATGGCGCCGAACAAAACGCTGGCAGCGCAGTTGTATTCCGAATTCCGTGAGTTCTTTCCGGAAAATGCCGTCGAATATTTTGTCTCGTATTACGACTACTACCAGCCGGAAGCCTACGTCCCGTCCAAAGACTTGTTTATCGAGAAGGATTCCTCGATCAACGAGCACATCGAGCAAATGCGGCTGTCCGCCACCAAAGCGATGCTGGAACGCCTGATGTGATCATCGTGGCCACCGTCTCGGCCATCTACGGTATTGGCGACCCGAGCGATTATCACAAGATGATTCTGCACCTCAAAGAGGGCGAAACCCATCCGCAGCGCGACATCATCAAACGCCTGACCGTCATGCAGTACGAGCGCAACGAAATGGCATTTTCGCGCGGCACTTTCCGCGTGCGTGGCGACGTGATCGACATCTTTCCGGCCGAGAACGCCGAGCTGGCGGTGCGCATCAGCCTGTTTGACGACGAAATCGAAACCATCAACCTGTTCGATCCGCTCACCGGCCACATCAAACAACGCGTTGGCCGCTTTACCGTGTTTCCGTCCAGCCATTACGTCACCCCGCGTGAAACTGTGCTGCGCGCCGTCGAGACCATCAAGACCGAGCTCAAATCGCGGCTCGACTTCTATTACAAAGAAAACAAACTGGTCGAAGCGCAGCGGCTGGAACAGCGCACGCGGTTTGATCTGGAAATGCTCAATGAAATGGGCTTTTGCAAAGGCATCGAAAACTACTCGCGCCACTTCTCCGGCAAAAAAAGCTGGTGAGCCGCCGCCGACGCTGATCGATTATCTGCCGCGCAACTCGTTGATGTTTCTGGATGAATCGCATGTGATGATCGGCCAGATTGGCGGCATGTACCGTGGCGACCGCGCGCGCAAAGAAAACCTGGTTGATTACGGTTTCCGTATGCCCAGCGCCATGGATAACCGGCCGCTCAAGTTTGAAGAATTTGAAGGCATGATGCCGCAGACGATTTTTTTGTCTCAGCCACGCCCGCCGATTACGAAGAGAAACACCAGGCCAGGTGGTAGAGCAACTGGTGCGCCCCACCGGGCTGGTCGATCCGGAAATCGAAGTGCGCCCGGTCGGCACGCAGGTCGACGATGTGCTGTCCGAAATCAATAAACGCGCGGCCATCGGCGAGCGCGTGCTGGTCACCACGCTGACCAAGCGCATGGCCGAGCAGCTGACCGAATACCTCGGCGAGCACGGCGTTAAAGTGCGCTATCTGCACTCGGACATCGATACGGTGGAGCGCGTTGAGATTATTCGCGATCTGCGGCTGGGCGTATTCGATGTGCTGATCGGCATTAACTTGTTGCGCGAGGGTCTGGATATCCCGAAGTGTCGTTGGTGGCCATCCTCGACGCCGACAAGGAAGGCTTTTTTTTGCGCAGCGAACGCAGCTTGATCCAGACCATAGGCCGCGCCGCGCGTAACCTGAACGGCCGCGCCATACTATATGCCGACCGGGTTACTGATTCGATGCGTAAAGCCATCGACGAAACCCAACGCCGACGCGCCAAGCAGGTTCAGTTCAACCTCGACCACGGCATCGTGCCCAAGTCGATTACCAAGCGCATCAAGGACATTATCGACGGCGTGTATAACGCCGAAGAGGCCGCAGCCGATCGGCTCGAGGCCAAGAGCCAGCGTCTGGTGGAAGAAATGGACCAGAAAGACCTGGCACGAGAACTCAAGCGGCTGGAGAAAGAAATGCTGGCCGCCGCCAAGAATCTGGAATTCGAGAAAGCCGCGCAAATGCGCGACCAACTCAGAATCTTGCGCATGCGTGCGTTTGGCGCGGAATAAACAGCCTTGGCATTACCGATTGTGTTTATGGACGAGCAGATCGTCGCCATCCACAAGCCTTCGGGCTTGCTGGTGCATCGCTCCATGCTGGATCGCCACGAAACGCGCTTTGCCGTGCAATTGCTGCGCGATCAGTTGGGCCGCCGGGTGTATCCGGCACACCGGCTAGATAAAGGCACCTCCGGCTTGCTGTTGTTTGGCCTGAACCCGGAAGCGGGCCGCGCCTTGTCGTTGGCGTTTGAGCATCAGCAAGTGCACAAGCGCTATCACGCCATCGTGCGCGGTTGGCCCAGCGACGCGGGCGTCATCGACCATGCGCTGGCCAAGCAGCTGGATGAATCAGAAATCCGCGCAGGCGCGCCGCAAGGCCCGATCCAGGATGCGGTAACCGAATACAAGACCCTGGCCACCACCACCCAGCCGTGGCAAATCGATAAATATCCGGAAAGCCGCTACGCGCTGGTCGAACTAAACCCGATCACCGGACGACGCCATCAGTTACGCCGCCACCTCAAGCACATCAGCCATCCCATCATCGGCGACGCTACTTATGGCAAAGGTCAGCACAATCGCAAATTTGCCGAAGTATTTGGCCACGCGCGTTTGTTGCTGGCCTGCAGCGCCATGCAGTTTCCCCATCCGGTAACGGGCGCGGCCATCGCCCTCACCTGCCACTGGCTGCTGACTTTGGCGATGTGGTGCGCGGGCTCGGTTGGAGCATCCCGGATGAGCTACAGGCGTAAAAAAACCCGCTGGCTAGCGGGTTTTTTTTGTTTCAAGCGGCGGGCTTAAGACTTAAGCGCGCTTCTTGAATTCGAAGGTGCGGGTATCGATTTCGATGCGATCACCGATTTCGATAAACGCAGCCACCTGAATCTCGGTGGTGGTGCCTTTCAGACGAGCCGGCTTCATCACCTTGCCCGACGTGTCGCCACGGACGGCCGGTTCGGTGTATTCCACTTCGCGCACGATGGTGGTCGGCAGTTCAACCGAGATCGCCTTGCCGTCGTAGAACGTCACTTCGCACTGGTCTTCCATGCCATCAACGATAAAGCCAACTGCGTCGCCGACGTTTTCGGCTTCGACTTCGTACTGGTTGAATTCGGCATCCATAAATACGTACATCGGGTCAGCGAAATACGAGTAGGTGCAGTCTTTCTTGTCCAGAACCACGACGTCGAACTTGTCGTCTGCCTTGTAGATGGCCTCAGACGGGGCATCGGTCAGCAGGTTCTTCATCTTCATTTTTACAACAGCGGAGTTACGGCCCGACTTGTTGTATTCGGTCTTTTGCACAACCAGGGGTGCGCCGTCGACCATGATTACGTTACCCGAACGGACTTCCTGTGCGGTCTTCATCTCAAAATCTTCCTGTTGCAATAAGCTGAAACGTTGCTGTTCATAACCGGCACGCTGCAGCCGGTCGCTAAACGGGATTTTAAAAAAACCGGCTATTTTAGCCTGGCATTGGCGAATCTGGCCAGATTGGCGGCTAAATTCCCCAGGCCCTCCAGATGGGCGGCCCACTGGCGGGCATGTGTTTGCAAGGCGGGCCAGTGTGCGGCCACACCCTGCCACGCATTTGTGACAAGCGCGCCGTCATTCCATCCCTGCGTCAGCGCGCGTAAAGCCTGCGCCGCAGCAGGCTCGGCCGTGGCCAGGTACAAATCGAGGAATGCATCCAGCTTGATCTGATGCGCCGCGTCGTCTTGCGGATAAATGTGCCAGACCAGCGGGGCCGCCGCCCACTGGCCGCGCACAAAGCTGTCTTCGCCACGCACAAAGTTCAGATCGCAACTCCAGAGCAAGGCGTCGTATTCAGCTTGCGGGCTCATGGGCAGCGGATAAATCGTGGCCGCGCCATGCTGCAAACGTGCGCCCGCATGCACGGGCCCTGCCGTCGCGGCCAGCGAAGTCCAGATCCGTCCTTCCGGCACCAGAATATTCAAGGCTGGGCACTGTCCGCCACTGCTTTAACAAGGCAGGCAGCGCGGCGTTTTCATAGGCGAACAGCTGATGCTGAAATCGTCCG
>BBFD01000044.1 GCA_001313065.1 Silvimonas sp. JCM 19000 | reverse complement strand
CGACCAGGTGCGCGGTGCGGATCTGGTGGTGCGCGCAGTCTACGAAGGCCGCCAGGCGGCGGAAGGCATCCTGGAATTTATTGGCGTCTGGTAAGGCGCAAGCTGGATGGTCGGAACAAAAAAGGACGCTGCGGCGTCCTTTTTTTAATTAGCGATCCGAAGGCACAAACGGATGCACCTCCGCCAGTGCCGGGCAATATCCACGCGCCGACACACCCAGACGCGATCATGCAATTCGATATGGTCCAGAAAGCGTTGCAGCGCGCGCATGCGGCCGGGGCGGCCCAGCAAGCGGCAGTGCATGCCGATGCTCAGCATCTTGGGGCTGTCCGCGCCTTCGGCATACAGCACATCGAAGGCATCGCGCAGATAGGTAAAAAAATTCTTCGCCGGTGCCAAAGCCTTGCGGCGAGGCAAAGCGCATATCGTTGGTGTCCAGCGTGTACGGCACGATCAGATGGGGTACCGCTTCGCCATCCGAGCGCGTCACCTGGGTCCAGAACGGCAGGTCGTCGCCGTAGTAATCAGAGTCGTATAAAAAAAACCCGCCGTAGTCGGCCACCAGGCGCCGCGTGTTGGGGCTATCGCGTCCGGTGTACCAGCCCAGCGCGCGTTGGCCGGTTAGACGCTGGATGATGTCCATGCCGACACGCATGTGCTCGCGTTCTTCGGCCACCGGCATATCCTGGTAATGAATCCAGCGCCAACCGTGGCAGGCGATTTCGTGCTCCAGTTCGACCACGGCCTGAGTGAATTCGAGATTGCGCTCCAGCGCCATCGACACGCCAAACACCGTCAGGGGCAGGCCGCGTTTCTCAAATTCTTTCAGGATGCGCCACGCCCCGGCGCGCGAGCCGTATTCATAGATCGATTCCATCGACAGATGCCGATTGGTAAACGCGGCCGGGTTAAACATCTCGCTGAGGAATTGCTCGGAGGCCGGGTCGCCATGCAAAACGCAGTTCTCGCCGCCTTCTTCGTAATTGAGCACAAACTGCACGGCGATGCGCGCACGGTTGGGCCATTGCGCATGTGGCGGGTTGCGGCCATAGCCGATCAGATCACGCGGGTAGCGCTGGGGTTCATCGCTGCGGCGTCCTTAGCGTGAGAAATGAGAAAACTGGCCGACGAAGGCTTTGGCAGGGGGCGTATCGAGGTCGCCGAATTTGCTGGTCTGTAGCTTCAGCGACACCATCGCTTCAGCCAGTGCGACGGCGGCAGTCACGCCTTCCACCACCGGCAGACCCACTGCGGCCGAAATCGCGTCGGTGAGATTGGCCATGCCGCCGCAGCCCAGCACGATGGCGCCGATATTGTCCTCAGCTTGGCGCGCAAGGATTCCGCCACGATGCGCTCAAACGCGGCGCGCGGATTATGTTCCAGTTCCAGCACCGGGATTTCGGCGGCACGTACTTTGCGACAACGCACGGCCATGCCGTATTCGTCCAGTAGTCGCTCGGCGATGATGCCGGTGCGGCCCAGCGTGGTGACGATGGAAAAGCGCGTGGCGATCAGGCTGGCCATATGGAAGGCCGCTTCGGCGATACCGATAACCGGGGCGCGCGTCAGTTCGCGTGCGGCGTACAGGCCGGGGTCGCCAAAGCAGGCGATCACATAGGCATCGGTGCCCGCCTGCTCGCCCGCGCGGATTTCTTCACACACGCCGATGGCGGCGACTGCTTCATCAAAATGCGATTCGATCGACACTGGCCCGCTGAGCGGATTGACCGCAATGATTTCGGTGCCGGGCCGTGCCACATGCAAGGCTGCGGTGCCGATCTTGTCGGTCATCGCGGCCGTGGTATTGGGGTTGATCACACGGATACGCATGGGCACTCCTGGCAGGGTCAGAGCCTTTAGCTATGCAAGTCCTGTGCCACGTTGCGCGATCGTACCAAGGATGGCTTTCAGATCAGGCTCGGCTTCTTCTTGCGCAAAGCTGCAACTGCGCTCCACTGACAACAAATGCTGGTCCATCCAGGCAACGGCGTCGGCGGTGGCGCGGTTGCTGATCAGGTCGAGGATTTGCTCGTGTTCGGAATGGCGGCAAGACACGGCGATCGGCGCGCCGTAGGTGGCGATGATCAACGAGGAGCGCGCCACCAGCTCGCCAAGAAAATGCGCCAGCGTGTCGTTGTCGGCGATGCGGATCAGCGCCAGATGAAACTCGCCCGAATAGCGGATGGCGGCAGCGCGGTTGCCCGCCAGTTGCGCGTCGTCTTCCTTGAGCATGATGGCGCCCAAGGCCTTGATCTGCGCGGGCCGCGCATGGCCTATCACCTGGGGCAGGGCGGCGCATTCAATCATGCGGCGCGCGGCAAACACTTCGCGCGCTTCCTTGACCGAAGGCTGCGCCACCGACGCGCCACGGTTGGGGATGATATCCACCAGCCGCTCATGCGCCAGCCGCTGCAACACTTTGCGGATGCCGGTGCGCGACACGCCAAAGGTCTCCGCCAGTTCGTCTTCGGGCAGTCGCGTGCCCGGCGGTAACTGCACTTCAAAAATCGCCGCGTGCAGGTTTTCGTAGATGACTTCGTCGCGGGTTCGGCTCGACATGTTTGCCTTCTTTGCGCCCATTGCCGGTGCGGCTTGCACCAATTACAGGCAATTTTTTTGTATGCGATGTTATTAAAAAATTGTATACAAAGTTTCGCGAATTTCAGCGCATGCAACAGCAGCGCCACAGCGCGCTGCAATCATAGTGAAAGCTCAAACGCTTGTCAGTGACAAACGCTGGAACGCTTTTTTGCTGCACTCAGGTCGCTGGCCCATCCACGCAAGCGAATGACCAGGCGGGGCACAAGCATCTGATTGTATACAAAACGCGTTTCGCGGCCGGCCACACGGCGCGAGATACAGTGAATCCAACAGGTCGGGAGTCATTCAATGTCTGAGCAAACCCCTGCCGGTTATAGCGACCGGCTGTACAACGAGGATCTGGGTCCGCTTAAAAAAGCAGAACTGGAACTGGTACAACATCTTTGCCTTCTGGATGTCCGATGTGCATAGCGTGGGCGGCTATGTGTTTGCGGGTAGTTTGTTTGCGCTGGGCTTGTCCAGCTGGCAAGTGTTGGTGTCGTTGCTGGTGGGTATCTGTCTGGTTAACCTGTTTGCCAACTGGGTGGCCAAGCCCAGCCAGATGGCCGGCGTGCCCTATCCGGTGATCTGCCGGATGGCCTTCGGTGTCTGGGGCGCCAATGTGCCCGCGATTATTCGCGGACTGATTGCGGTGTCCTGGTACGGCATTCAAACTTTTCTGGCCTCCAGCGCCTTAACCATCGTGTTGCTGCGTTTCTTTCCTGGGCTGGAATCCCTCATCCACACGCAATTCCTCGGCCTCAGTTATATGGGCTGGATGGGTTTCATGATCATGTGGGTGCTGCAGGCCGTGGTGTTCTGGAACGGCATGGAGACCATCAAGAAATTTATCGATTGGGCAGGCCCCGCCGTTTATATCGTGATGGTGATGCTGGCACTGTGATCGTGATGAAGGCAGGCCCAGGCAAAATCAATTTCACGCTGGGCGATGTTAAATATCACGGCATGGATGCAATTGGCCCGATGATTACCGCCATTGCTTTGGTGGTGTCTTATTTCTCTGGCCCGATGCTTAACTTTGGCGATTTCTCGCGTTATGGCAAATCGTTTTCTGAAGTTAAACGCGGCAATTTCTGGGGTTTGCCGGTCAACTTTCTGTTCTTTTCGATTGTGACCGTGGTGATCACCTCGGGCACCATTCCCGTGTTCGGTACCATGATTACCGATCCGATTCAGGTGGTTGCCAGGATCGATAACACCACCGTGGCTTTGCTGGGTGCGTTTACCTTTGTCACCGCCACCATCGGTATCAATATCGTGGCCAACTTTGTGTCGCCGGCTTTCGATTTCTCCAACGTCAGCCCGGCCCGTGTGTCTTTCCGCGCAGGTGGTTTTATCGCAGCCATCGGCTCGGTGTTTATCACGCCGTGGAATCTGTTTAATTCGCCCGACGTCATCCACTACACGCTCGATACGCTGGCCGCGTTTATTGGTCCGCTGTTCGGGATTTTGTTGGCGGATTTCTATCTGGTGCGCAATCAGCAGATTGAAATCGATGATCTGTACAAGGACAAAGCCGGTGGCGCGTATTGGTATGAAAACGGCGTGAACAAACGCGCGCTGTATGCACTGGTGCCTTCGGTGGCAGCGGGTTTGTTGATTACCTTTGCCGGTATCAAAGCGCTGGCTGACTTTAACTGGTTTATTGGTTGCGCCCTGGGTGGCGTGTCTTATCTGATGATCATGAAAACCAGCGCCGTCAGCATCCGCCCGGCACGCCAGGCGGTTTAAACCCACGCACTGATAGGGTGGGTCATGACCCACCACCCAAAGCCAGAGATCCGAACCATGCGGTCTGGATTTATGGCTGTTGAGTGGTGGCCAAGACCCGCCCTATAGCGTGATCAGCACCGGCAGTGGCAAATCCAGCTCATCGCAATTCGGCCCTTCGCCCGCGCGATCGACCACCAGAAAATCACTGACCGCGTCGAGTGCCAACAACGGGTGGTGCCAGGTGCCCGCCGCGTAATTCACGCCCTGATCGCCACGCGCCAGAAACACGCGGATGTCGCTCAAGGCCACGTGCTCGCCTGCAGGCGCCACCGCCACCAGATAGCACCGCCCCTGCAGCGGCATAAACGCCTGACTGCCATGCGGATGCCGCTCCAGCATCGTTAACGTCAAAGGCAACGCGCGTGGCTGCCCGCGGAAGATGCTGATGATGGGCCGCGCACCCGCATCGACTTCAATGTTTGCCAGATCGTGATAGCGCTCGGTGTTGCCGCCATTGATGCTGAAATGACCCGCGGCGTCGCTGGCCTCGATCACATCACCAAATGGCGCAAACGCCGCGGCCGTCAGCGGCTGGACTGTAATGCAATATGCGCCGTCGCTCATCGCGCCACCTTGCCCCACAAACGCAGCCGCGATACACCGCCATCCGGGATGATATTCAGCCGCACATGGCTCACCGGCCCCAGCGCGGCCAGTTGCGTGTTGAAGCTATGGATGGCGTCCATCTGCAGCGGCTGCTCGGGCAATAGCACCGGCCAGAACATGCTTTGCGTAATCAGCGATTGATCGGTGCCACCCTGCATCAGCGCGGCTTGCAGCATGCAGCGATCGGGATAATTGCCTTTGAAATGCGCGGTATCGACTTCGATGCGCTCGATAATGCCGGGCATGCCCAACTCGATCAGGCACCAGTCATTACCCGGCTCGCGGCGACGGCGGGTTTCCCAGCCGTCACCCATATTGATGCCGCGCCCGGGCAGCAACAGATTGGAGGCCTGGCCAAAATGCGCGTCATTCCACGCCACGGCGCGCCCGCCATTTTCCAGCGCGGCCAGGTCGTACAGCGTGTCGGCATCATGGAATGCGCCCACCGGCTGACCATAGACGCGCAGCCGCGCGATGCCGCCGTCCGGGTAAATATGGATGCGCAGATGGGTGTACTCACCGGCGTCCACCGCGCTTAGCCAATGATGGCTATTGCCGCTAAGGCTGGTGGAGGGCAATACCTCGCTCCAATGCGCGGCTTGCAGGACGTTGATGTCATCGCTGGCGCTGGCGGTGGCTTCTATCGAAACAGCGGGTGCGTAGTTGCCGGTAAAGTGGCTGGTGTCCACGTCAAAACCCGCAATCACGCCACGGCGGCCCAGTTTGATGATGCTCCAGTCGTGGCCCATCACCCGCTTGCGCCGGGTTTCCCAGCCATCCATCCACTTGCCGTTTTCGTCGTATTTGCCAGGAATAAACGTCGCGGGCGCGGGGTCGAGCATGCGGCTGAGCGGTGCGAAGAATTCATCGCTGGCGGCCAGTCCGCGCGCGCCCAGGCGTGGGTCAGCCAGGTTGATCGATCGGCTAGCCCAAAGCGGTAAGTCAGAAGTCGTAGCGTGCATGGTGGGGTCCTGTTTTTTTATGAGGGCGAGCGGGGCGTCGCTCGCATTACGCAGCAATATCCATACCAACTTGTATACAAGCACATTCGGGCTAGCGGCAATTGGGCAGCAAGGGCGCGTTGTGCTTGAATGGCGGCCATGACGCATACCTTTCTTTCGGCCTTTGTGCTGCTGTTGCTGGTGACCGACCCGTTTGGCGGCATCCCGCTATTTGTTTCGCTATTAAAGAACGTACCGGCCCACCGCCGCCGGCTGGTTATCATCCGCGAAACGCTGGTGGCCTTTGGCATTCTGCTGGCGTTTATGGTGTTCGGCCGGGCGTTTTTGCAAGTCATGCATCTGAGCGAAACCTCGCTGGGCATCGCTGGCGGCGTCATCCTGTTCTTGATTGCCTTGCGTATGGTGTTTCCGCATGCACAGGGCGTATTCGGTGATCACGATGGCACCAGCGAACCGTTTATCGTGCCGCTGGCGGTGCCGCTGCTGGCGGGTCCGTCGGCATTGGCCACGGTTTTGCTGCTGGTGTCGCATGAACCCGAACGCATTTTTGAATGGATCGCGGCGCTGGCCCTGACCATGCTGGTGTGCGGGCTGGCGATGGCGTTTGCCGAGCGCATCAGCAAATGGCTGGGCGAACAACTAACCCAGGCCTTTGAACGTTTGATGGGTTTGATCCTGACTGCTATCGCCGTCGAAATGTTGTTGTCCGGCATCCGCGAATATCTCCATACCTTGTCCTGACGCAAAAGCGCGCGGGGCAGGCTGGCTGGTACAATTACGCCGTTCGCGTGGCTGCTCAGGCCGCGCCCGGTTCAGACCAGAGGAAACCTCATGACTCAAAACGAACTGAAAGAAGCCGTCGCACGCGCGGCCATCGAATATGTGCCGGACAATTGCATTGTTGGCGTCGGCACGGGCAGCACCGCCAATTATTTTATTGATGCGCTGGCCGAGATCAAAGGTCGCATCGAAGGCGCCGTTGCTTCGTCCGAAGCCAGCGTGCAACGCCTGCGCGGCCATGGCATTGCCGTGTTTGATTTGAACAGCGTCGACAAGCTGCCGGTGTATGTGGATGGCGCTGACGAAATCAATCATCAGCTGCAGATGATCAAAGGCGGTGGCGCAGCGCTGACGCGCGAGAAGATTGTGTCGGCCGTGGCGGAACAATTTATCTGCATCGCCGATGAATCCAAATATGTGAGCGTGCTGGGCAAGTTTCCGCTGCCGGTGGAGGTGATCCCGATGGCGCGCTCGTATGTGTCGCGCGAGATCGTCAAACTGGGCGGCCATCCGGCTTATCGCGAAGGCGTGGTGACGGACAACGGCAACATCATTCTGGACGTGCATGGCTTGCAGATTACCGAGCCGGCAAAGTTTGAAGCCGAGCTGAACCAGATTGTGGGCGTGGTCACCAACGGCCTGTTTGCGCGTCGTCGGGCCGATGTGTTGCTGCTGGGCACGGCGTCTGGCGTAAAGACCTATAAGTAAAAAAACACAAGCTTGGGGCCAATCAGCGCAAAAGCTGCACCGGTTGGCCAGACTTGAAACAAATCTTTAATGACAGCGTGCTATTTTGCACGGCTTGATGATCATTGGTCCGTCGCTGGAGACGCAACGCATGGCTGAACATATTTCCAAACAATTCGACTCTGAACTGGAAGCGATCCGCTCCAACGTGCTGGGCATGGCCGGGTTGGTGGAAGAACAAGTGCGTCTGGCCATGGAAGCGCTGGCCACGGGCGATCTGGTCACCGTCAACAAGGTGCTGGAGCAGGAAATCCGCGTTAACGCGATGCATCTGCAGCTCGACGATATGTGTATCCACATGATCGCGCGCCGCCAACCGGCTGCTGGCGATTTGCGCATGGTGATGACCGTGATCAAGTCGGTAGAAGATCTGGAGCGTATCGGCGACAAAGCGGCCCGCATTTGCCAACGCACCAAGAACATTTATGAAGCCGGCCGCCTGCAAGTGCCGCGCTTTAATGAACTGAACCACGTGGCCGAAGAAGCGCTCGATATGCTGTCGCGCACCCTGGATGCCTTTGCCCGCCTCGATGCCGTGCAGGCCACCGAGGTAATCCGCGACGATCGCCGTATTGACGACGAATATCGCGCGCTGCAACGCCAACTGATCACCTTGATGATGGAAGACCCACGCACCATTTCGCTGACCATGGACATCCTGTGGATTGCCAAAGCCATCGAACGAATTGCCGATCTGGCGGTGAATGTGGCGGAACAAGTGGTGTTCCTGGTCAAAGGCCAGGATGTGCGCCACAAGACGGCCGACGAAGTCGAGCGTCTGGTAATGGCACCGCCCAGCGAAGCGTAATGGGCGTGGCGGTGATCACTCAAGCGGCCTGCGGGCCGCTTTTGTTTTGTCTGCGCATCAGCCTGCGCAATCCGGCATGACAAATATTGTCAGCCAGGGCGGCCTTCGCTAAGGTGGCCCCAATGCGGCGCCTGCCGCGCTTGAGAAACTGCATGTCCGCCGACCCCTCCGATACCCTGATCGCCGCTGTAGACCTGGGCTCCAATAGCTTTCGGCTGCAGATTTGCCGCTTGCTCGACCAGACGCTGGTGCCCATCGAAACGCTCAAGGAAACCATACGTCTGGGCGCGGGCCTGGATGAACACAACAATCTGAGCGACAGCGCACGCCAGCAGGCGGCCGAGGCGCTGTCGCGTTTTTGGCGAGCGTTTGCGTGGCCTGCCGCCGCAGCAGGTGCGCGCGGTGGCCACCAATGCCTTCCGCGTGGCGCGCAATGGTGCTGAGTTTCTGGCGCAGGCCGAAGCGGCGCTGGGCTTTCCGATTGAAGTGATCGCCGGGCGCGAAGAAGCGCGGCTGATCTATATCGGAGCCTCGCACAGCCTGCCGGCCTCGCGTGACAAACGCCTGGTGGTGGATATTGGTGGCGGCTCAACTGAATTTATCGTCGGGCGCAGCACACGCCGCTGGTGACCGAAAGCACGGTGATGGGCTGTGTGTCGTGGAGCCGGCGGTTTTTTTGCCGATGGCACCATTACGCCCGATCGACTGGCCGCCGCCGAAATCGCGGCCGGTGAATATATCCAGCCTTGGTGGGCGAATTTAACGCCGGCGCCTGGCAGACCGCCATCGGCACCTCCGGCACCGCGCGCTCGCTGGCGGATGTGATGGAGCAGAACGGTTTGTCGGCCGTTGGCATCAGCAAATCCGGGCTGGCGCGGGTAAGGCAGATCCTGTTGCAGGCTGGGCACGTTGATAAGGTCAAACTCAACGGCCTGCGCGAGGACAGACGCCCGGTGCTGGCCGGCGGCTTTGCCATCATGCAGGCGGTGTTTGATCTGCTGGGCATCCAGCATATGCAGATTACGCAGGGCGCATTACGCGATGGCGTGCTGTATGACTTGCTGGGGCGCCGCGGCGAGCACGATATCCGCGATCACACGGTGCAGACTTTCCAGAAGCGTTATCACGTTGATGTGGCCCAGGCACAGCGCGTGGCGGCGTTGGCGCGCACGCTGGCCACGCAGATCGGGCTGGATGCCGCATTAATCCGCGACGTGCATTACGCCGGCTTGCTGCATGAGACCGGACGCTCGATTGCCCACGCCAGCTTTCACAAGCATTCGGCTATATTTTGCAATATGCGATATGCCCGGCTTTTCCAGCCGCGAACAGAACCAGATTGCCCAACTGGCGCTGGCGCAACGCGGCAAGCCGGAAAAGCTGGGCAAGAATACAACCGACCCGGTCTGGCGCGCGGCACTGGCGTTGCGCCTGGCCTGCATCATGCATCGGGCGCGCCTGGAACAAGCGGAACCAGGCTGTCGGCTGCGGCTGGAGCACAAGCGTTATGTATTCTCATTACCCCGCGGCTGGCTGGCCGCGCATGCGCTGACGCGTCACGCACTTACCGAGGAAAGCAAGGCATGGCAAAACGCCGGGCACGATCTGATCATCAGCGAACATCCCGCATAAAACATCACCTGGCCGCCACCAAAGCCGGCGCGCAGCCGGGCACCATTCTGTATGTAGGCAAAGAGGACATCCGCGACACTGATGCATCGCTGATCGAATTCGGGCCGCAGGCAGGTGATCTCAAGCAAACGATATTCACCGATTCGCACCCGGAACTGCCCGAAGTCACGCCAGACCGCACGCTGTGGGTCAATGTGCATGGCCTGGCCAATGCTGAGTTGCTGCAGGCTATCGGCCACCATTTCAGCCTGCATCCGCTGGTGATGGAAGATATTTTCAATACGCAGCAGCGTTCCAAAGTCGAAATCTATTCCGGCTATCTGTTTATCACCGCGCGCCTGGTGCGGGTGGATGCAGAGGCAGTCATCCAGAGCGAGCAGATCAGCATCGTGCTGGGGCGTGGCTTTGTGCTGACGTTTCAGGAAGAGGCTTCCGGCACCTTCAAAGGGATACGCGACAATTTGCAGAATGAGCAGTCGCAATTACGTCGGCTGGGTGCCGATTATCTGGTCTATTCGCTGATGGACAAGCTGGTCGACCGCTATTTTGCCGTGCTGGAATCGCTGGGCGAGCGCATGGAAGAGATCGAGGACGATCTGGAAATGGATGCCCGCCCCAAATGCCTGACCGACGTGCAGACCCTGCGCCGCGCCTTGCTCGCCGTAAAGCGCGGCCTGTGGCCGCTGCGTGAGATGGTGAACACGCTGCAGCGCGACGAGCCCGATTTCTTTCGCAGTGAAACCCAGCTGTATTTGCGCGACGTGTATGACCACACCGTGCAATTGATCGAAAGCACCGAGCATTACGCGACCTGGTCGGCAGCTTGCAGGACACCTATCTATCGCTGCAGGGCCACCGTATGAACCAGCAAATGCGCGTGCTGACGGTGATTACCACCATCTTTATGCCGCTGACGCTGATTGCCGGCATCTACGATGAACTTCGAGCACATCCCGGAGCTGCATTGGCGCTATGGCTATTTTTTTATTGCGTGGGGCTGATGGCGATGATTGCGCTCAGTCTGGCGGGCTATTTCAAGTTCAGGAAGTGGTTCTGACGCGGGCTGCCCGCTTAATGATGTTCATCGCTGGGCGGCACGGGGTCGCCCAGATCTTGCAGTGTGGTCCACGCATGCCGACGTTCGCCACCGGAACGGCGCTCGGCCATGACGATGCCTTCTTCGGTCAACCACGGCCCCGCCACCGGTGCAGCCTGGCGGCGATCGTCTTCGTGGCGGTGCAAGCGAAGCTGCAGGTCTTGCGGCTGTATCAGATCTTCTACGGTTGGAATCGGCTTGCTGGCATGATGGTGCGTTACTCCTTGCGATGAAACCAATATAGTGCTGAATCGAAACAGTGCAGCATCTATATGGATTACGTCAGTAAATAGACAGAAACAAAAAAATACCCAACATCACCAGCGCAATCGCCACCTTGGCGACTGCCCCGAACAGCAAGCCCAGCCACGTCGCGACACCCACCTTGCCCGCCTGCAACACATCGCGCCGGGCATACAGTTCGCCCAGCACCGCGCCAATAAAGGGCCCCAGCACCAGTCCAGGCACACCGGCAAACATGCCAGCGAATGAGCCGATCACCGCGCCGCTCACTGCTTGCTTGCTCGCGCCCACGCGTTGGGCACCCAGCGCACCGGCCATCCAGTCCAGTAACGCCGACAACAAAACCAGCGCAAACAGGACGGCCAGCGTGAGGTAGCCACATGACTAAAGCCATCCGCCCACGCACCGACCAGCATGCCAAAGAACAAAAAAACGGCGTGCCTGGCAACAGTGGAAACACCGTGCCGACCAGACCGACACCCATTAAAACCAAAGCCAGCAGCCACCAGAGCGTGCTTGCATCCATGCAGCGAGGTTCCTGTTTGTGAGCCGTATTGCGGTTACGTGGGCACGGCGAGCGCATCCTGCAAGGTGGCTGGGCCAACTGCCAGGCGTGGGCCATAAAAAAACGCCGCAGGCGGGCGGCGTTTTGGGCAGGCGAGGCGGGGTCCATCAGCGCGGCTTGCGCGACGAAATCCAGAACAAATGGATGCCCAGGATAATCATCGGCACCGACAGCCATTGTCCCATCGACAGGCCAAGCTTGAGCAAACCGAGGAAATCATCCGGCTCGCGCGTGAACTCAACGCAGAAACGGCTGAGGCCATAGCCCAGCATGAACAGCGCCGAAACCTGACCCACCTTGCGCGGCTTGCTGGAATAGATAAACAGCACCAGAAACAGCAGCACGCCTTCGAGCAGCATTTCATACAACTGCGAAGGATGGCGCGGCAGCATGCCGTAATCGGCCAGCCAGCGCGCCCATTGCGGATTACGCATGGCGGCCGTTGCATCGGCAGTGGCGGCGCTGGGAAAACCCATGGCCCACGGCAGCGACAGATCGGTTACACGGCCCCACAATTCGCCGTTGATAAAGTTGCCGAGCCGGCCAAACAGCAAGCCCAACGGCACCAGCGGGGCAATAAAGTCGCTGACTTCAAAAAAAGCGACGCCTGGTTTTATGCGCAAACGCCCACACGGCTACCAGCACGCCGATAAAACCACCGTGGAACGACATGCCGCCTTCCCACACCTTGACGATATCGAGCGGGTGGCCCAGGTAAAAAATCAGGCTTGTAAAAGAAAACGTAGCCCAGACGGCCGCCGAGAATGACCCCCAGCACGCCGTAGAACAACAGATCATCCAGCTCGCTGAGCTGCCAACCCGCCGGACGGCCACGCTTGATGCGCATGCGGCCGAGCGCCAGAAACAGCAGAAAACCAATCAGGTACATCAACCCATACCAATGGATCGCCACCTTGCCGATCTGGACGGCGATAGGGTTGAAATGCGGGTGAATTAGCATGTGGGGCGGCTTCTGGATAAAATCGGGCATTATACAGCAACGCCTTTCCCGCCAAACGCGCCACAAGCCTGTTTAATCTTCGCGTAATCGCCACCCACATCCCGGCCATGGTGTTACTCGAAACTCGATCCGTTTACTCGTAAACTGCCTGTTTCGTCGCCTGTTGCGCGACGACATTGCTATCCGGTTTCAAGGACCCGTTTTATGCCAGCCTATCGTTCCCGCACTTCGACCCACGGCCGCAACATGGCCGGCGCCCGCGCACTGTGGCGCGCGACCGGTATGAAAGACGATGATTTCGGCAAGCCGATCATCGCGATTGCCAACTCGTTTACCCAGTTTGTGCCGGGCCACGTGCACTTGCACAACCTGGGTCAGATGGTGGCGCGCGAGATCGAGAAGGCCGGCGGCATCGCCAAAGAATTCAACACCATCGCCGTAGACGACGGCATCGCCATGGGCCACAGCGGCATGCTGTACAGCCTGCCAGCCGCGATCTGATCGCCGACTCGGTGGAATACATGGTGAACGCCCACTGCGCCGACGCGCTGGTGTGCATCTCCAACTGCGACAAGATCACCCCGGGCATGTTGATGGCTGCCATGCGCCTGAATATCCCGGTGATCTTTGTCTCGGGCGGCCCGATGGAAGCGGGCAAGGTGCAATGGCGCGGCGAAGAACGCCACGTTGATCTGATCGACGCCATGATCGAAGCGGCCAACCCCAACGTCAGCGACGCCGAAGTGGCATCGATGGAACGTTCGGCTTGCCCCACCTGTGGTTCTTGCTCCGGCATGTTTACCGCCAATTCGATGAACTGCCTGACCGAAGCGCTGGGTTTGTCGCTGCCGGGCAATGGCTCGATGCTGGCCACCCACGCCGATCGCAAACAACTGTTCTTGCAAGCGGGCCGCACCATTGTTGAATTGGCGCGTCGCTATTACGAGCAAGAAGACAGCAGCGTGCTGCCGCGCAATATCGCCACGTTTGAAGCGTTTGAAAACGCCATGAGCCTGGATGTGGCCATGGGCGGCTCGACCAATACCGTGCTGCATTTGCTGGCCGCGGCCAATGAAGCGGGCGTCGACTTCAAGATGTCGCATATCGACAAGGTGAGCCGTCGCGTGCCGTGCCTGGCCAAGGTCGCCCCGGCAACGCAGAAATATCATATGGAAGACGTGCATCGCGCCGGTGGCGTGATGGCCATCCTTGGCGAACTCGACCGCGCCGGCCTGATCCATGGCAACGCCCACACCGTGCACGCGCCGACCATGAAAGACGCGCTGGACAAGTGGGATATCAAACGTCAGCCCGAAGATAGCGTGGCGCATCACTTCTATCGCGCCGCCCCCGGTGGCGTGGCTACCACCATCGCGTTCTCGCAATCGATGCGCTACCCGACGCTGGATCTGGATCGCGCCGACGGCTGTATCCGCAGCAAAGAGCACGCCTACAGCCAGGACGGCGGTTTGGCCGTGCTGTACGGCAATATCGCTGAGCGTGGTTGTATCGTTAAAACGGCGGGCGTCGATGATTCCAATCTGCGCTTTACCGGTCGCGCGCGGATCTTCCAGAGCCAGGACGATGCAGTAGCGGGCATTCTGGACGACCAGATCGTGGCGGGCGATATCGTCATCATCACCTACGAAGGCCCGAAGGGCGGCCCGGGCATGCAGGAAATGCTGTACCCGACGTCCTACCTCAAATCCAAGGGTCTGGGTAAGCAGTGCGCGCTGCTGACGGATGGCCGCTTCTCGGGCGGCACCTCGGGCTTGTCGATTGGGCATTGCTCGCCGGAAGCGGCAGAAGGCGGCGCAATTGGCCTGGTGGAAGAAGGCGACACCATCGAGATCGATATCCCGAATCGCACCATCCACCTGGTGATCCATGACGAAGAACTGGCCGCGCGCCGGGAACGCATGGAAGGCCGCGGCGCTGCGGCGTGGAAGCCAACGGATCGCGAGCGCTATGTGAGCGCAGCACTGCGCGCTTATGCCGCAATGACGACTAGCGCCGATACGGGTGCGGTGCGCGATGTGTCGCAGGTGGAGCGCAAGTAAGGGCGCGCCAGGCATCAGGCGTTGCGTCTGGTGCGTTGCGGGATGAAAAAAAAGGGCAGCTGCGGCTGCCCTTTTTTTTATGCGCCGCCGTTAGGGCAGGGTGCACGCGGACCCAAGTGGCAGGGGCGGGCGCAAGGGGCTTTGGCGGAAAGCGGCGCATTGCTATGCTGAGCGCTTTCTGACGCTGCTGACCCCATGCCTATGCGCACGCCCAACAAAAACGCCTTCCAGCGTGATTTCTGTCGCCATCATCAACGTCGTTGCCCGCATCCCGCCGCAAACAGTGGCCACCTATGGCCAGGTGGCCGCGCTGGCCGGCTATCCCCGCCATTCCCGCCTGGTCGGCCGGGCACTAGGCAACACCGACCGCGACGTGCCGTGGTTCCGGGTTATCAACAGCACCGGGCGCGTCAGCGCACGCGGGCTGGATGGCAATGATGATCTGCAACGGATGCTGCTGCAGGCGGATGGCGTGGAGTTCGGGGAGGGCGGCCGGATTGATTTGAAGGTCTGGGGCTGGCGGCCGGAAGAAGAGTGACCGCTGCCCGCTGCCAAGCGAGGACAAAAAAAAACGCCGCATTGCTGCGGCGCTTTTGTTTACTGCTTAGGCGTCAGCCCTGATCAGTTGATCTTGGTCGAGGTGACTTGAACATCGGCGTTGAACGGCGACGGCGGCAGATGGCAAGTGGTCACGTCATCTTCCAGTACACCAAGACGGAACACCGATTGCGCCGAGGTCTGCGTACCTTGTACCAGCGTGGTAGCGCGGATGCGCGAGACAATCCAGATCGCGTTCGACTTCAGATAGGTGTAGGTAAAGTTTGCCACACCGTTGGCATCGGTCGTTACCGTTGCAGGCAGCGTACCTGCAGCCGAGTTGGACGGCAGCAGCGAGGAGCGACCCGCGGTCACCGAGGTCACCGAAGACGGCAGGTATTCCGTCGTGGTGGACGATGCCGGGTGGTACGGATACACGCTCAGCAGGCCCAGTTGTGTGAACGAAACGTCATCCAGGCGCTGCAGGTAGCCAATTTCGCCAGCATCTGCGGTCAGGTTTTCGTTGATATCTTCGTTCGCAAACGTCATGTCCGGTGGGCCACACGCAGCTCCGATGGAATAAGCGATCGGCCACACCGACAGCGAAACCTTGGTGTTGGCAACCGGGTTACCGTTCGAGTCAGCAACAATCACCGACATCGGCAACTGGTATGCCGTCTGGTCCGTGTTCTGGCCAATCTGGCTGGACTGACCAATCGAAACCGAACCGGCGGTACCACCGATCACGATATTGGCGGGCGTCACGCTGGTCTTTTGCGTGCCATCCGGCAGCAAAGCGGTCGCAGTGATCGCAATAGGCACACCTTGGGTGGTTGGCAGCGAACCCGAAGTAAAGGTCGCGGTCGCCTGGCCCAGCGGTGAACTGCTGGTGATCACCACTTGCGGCGAAATCGCTTCGCCACCATTGGGCTGACCCGTCATGGTGAAGGCAACCGGCACGCCTGCAATGCCTTGGCCGTTGATATCGGTGACCATGGCCGTCAGGGTGGACGTATTCGCCTGGCTGCCGGTCGTGGGTGCCAATACCGCCGGCAGGGCCTGGATGACGACCTTGTTGGTTTGCGAGACCGGCGCGCTGACTGCAACCGTTACGCTAGCCGTGGTACTCGGATTGGACGCGTCGTACGCAGTGATGGTGGCTACGCCGCCCGCATCAGACTGGAACACGACCGAGGCAAGGTGCTGCTGTTTACGGTTGCTTGAGTAAATGCAACCGAGCTGCCATTCACGATGAAGTGGCCTGTCGTGGTCACGAACTGCACTGCCGTGGAGTTCGGCGCCTTCACCGTCACCGTGAGCGGCGTGCTGGTCAGCAACGCGCTCTGGCTGGTGGCCGGAGAGGTGAACGAGAACGACGAGGTATCGCCGATCGTCAACGTCAACGCCGATGTTGCGCTCAATGCAGACATGCTGACATTGGCCGCACCTGCACCCGCGCCAGTCACGGTGATCCGGGCAATACCCGAAGCATCGGTCACTGCCGAGGTGGCGCTCAGTCCAACAGAACCCGCACCCGTCGTCGAGAAGCTCACAGTCGCGCCCGAAATAGCCGCGCCGGTGCCATCTACCACGGTAGCGTCCACTTCTTCGCTCGCGCCCGAGGCCAGCACCAGGCCGTTTACAGCCGTGGGCGTGATCTTGGTGCCACTGATTACGATCGCGGTGCTCGCGGTCGAAGTGCCATTAGTAAACGTAATCCCCTGGGTACGGTTATTGCGATCCGAGCCCGGGTTAAATGTAAATGTCGCCTTGCCGTCGGTACCCGTGACAATTGCGCTGCTGCTCAGGATGCCGCTGGAAGCGGATGCAATGATCGTTGCACCTGGCAGTACGGCATTGTTTGCGTCCAGCGCGGTTACAGTCAGGGTCGCCACATCAGTAGAACCGGTTTTGAGGCTGGTCTTGTCCGTGTTAACGATCAGGCTGGTCGCTACGATGGGCGTAGCAGTCGGCGTTGGCGTCGTGGTTGTAGTACCGCCACCATTAAAAAAGTGTGCTGCCATCGGAGCCGCCACCGCAGCCGGCTAACACCAGCATTGCGGCCGTGGTCAGCGCCAGGCCAGAGGCGCGGAGTGCTTTCGCGCCGGACAAATTGATCATGTTGCTCCCCTGATTACTGGATAGGTACGCGGCTCTACAAATTCGCGTGAAAGCCTTACGGAATGTTTGTAAACATTTCCGACGTATCAGAATTAAACGATATAGCGGTCAATTCTGGCAATCATTGAAATCTTGCTTGTGTCGAATTTGGTAACGGGGTTACAGCACGGCGTAAGCGGCTACGCGGGTTGCGGCCTGGCAGCATGGCAATGCCGCGCGTATATCGGTGACAAGAGGCAAACGCGGCGATAAGGCGCAAACAAAGAGAAGCTATGGCGAGTTAAAGCGGGATAAATGCAGACGGGTAAAGCGGGGATGAAAAAACAGCAGTAGAAAAAACAAAAAAAAGCCGATCAACAGATGCTGATCGGCTTTAATGTTTTTTAATTCTGGTGGCCAGTCGCGGAATCGAACCACGGACACGCGGATTTTCAATCCGCTGCTCTACCAACTGAGCTAACTGGCCTTCGAGAGGACCGAATTAAACACTATGCCGATTTGGGTGTCAACACTCTCTCGAAAAAAAATTGAAATTAATGTTCGAGCGACGATTTGTTCGTCTTGCATATATATAACGCGCGCGAGCGCGTCGTGGGCGGGGATATCGAGCAAGCGGAATCGGGTGGGCAGGGTCCAATTGGATAGGTAGAAGCCGAAAGTGGCGGGCTTGGCGTGCTATATCGGCGATTCGAAGATTGATAATCGCACCTGAATTAGCTGTATCAACGCGGGTATAAAGAAATCTTCCAGGAAAATATGCCGACAAATCAGTCTCTTGTTATTTTTTTTATGGGGTGCGGGGATAAAAAGGTTTGACACAAAAGAAGCCGTTCGCCATAATGCCGTTCTCGTTCAGGAGGGATTCCCGAGTGGCCAAAGGGATCAGACTGTAAATCTGACGGCTCCGCCTTCGAAGGTTCGAATCCTTCTCCCTCCACCAAATACGCGGTCGTGAAGAGTAATCTTCTCCGCTGGCCAGTAAGTGCAGCGTGATCAGAAGTAAATTGAATAGTCGTTGTACGGCTCCAAGCGGGTGTAGCTCAATGGTAGAGCAGAAGCCTTCCAAGCTTACGACGAGGGTTCGATTCCCTTCACCCGCTCCAGATGCGCTGATGTAGCTCAGGGGTAGAGCACTCCCTTGGTAAGGGAGAGGTCGTGGGTTCAATTCCCACCATCAGCTCCATAATTCGCTGGCATATTTCAAGTTCTCGAGAAGGAAATATCATGGCTAAAGAAAAAAAATTTGCGCGGACGAAA
>BBFD01000043.1 GCA_001313065.1 Silvimonas sp. JCM 19000 | reverse complement strand
CTTTGACACGGGCGACCACTTCGCGCGGCTGAACGGTTTGCAGATGTAATCGTCGGCGCCAACGTCCAGCCCCAGCAGGCGGTCTACCTCATCGACGCGTGCGGTCAGCATGATGATGGGGGTGTCCGAAAACGCGCGGATTTCGCGGCAGATCTGGATGCCGTCGACGTTGGGCAGCATCAGATCAAGGATGACCAGGTCAGGTGCCTGAGCGCGAAAACGCGGCAACGCCTCGGCGCCATCCAGCACTTGGGTGCAGCGGTAGCCGCTGGCTTGCAGGTAATCGCGCACGATGGCCGATAGATTGGGTTCGTCTTCGACGATCAGGATATGCTCAGCGGGCTGTTCGCTCATTTCCCCTCCACGCTATAGATTTTTTCCAGCCCCCGGCAGCGTGACCGCAATCCGCAAGCCCCCCAACGGCGAGGCACTGGCGCTGATCTGGCCATCGTGGGCTTCGACGATATTGCGGCAGATCGCCAGGCCCAGACCGCTGCCGCCGCTATTGCGGTTGCGCGAGCCTTCGGTGCGATAAAAGCGTTCAAACAAGCGCGGCAGTTTTGCCGCGTCCACGCCGGGTGGGCTGTCGTCAAACAGCAGGCTGATCTGGCCACCCGCGCGTTCGGCAGTCACGCGCACTTCGCCACCCCGGTCGGTATAGCGCAGGGCGTTTTCCAGCAGATTGACTACCAGTTGCTGCAAGCGGCGTTCGTCTCCATCCACCATCAGCGGCGTGCTGGCCAGGCGCCAGCTCAGTTGCAGGCCGGCGGCGTGAAAGCGCGCCTGCATGCTGTCGAGCAAAGCCGGCAGCAGCAAAGTCAGATTGAGCGGTTCGCGTCGATAAGTAAGCGCGCCGACATCGGTCAAGGACAAGTCGTGCAGGTCATTCACCAGTTTGCCCAACTGGCCGATTTGCTGGGCGATCGGCTCCAGCGCTGCTTGCGTCAGCGGGCGGATGCCGTCCTGGATGGCTTCGACTTCGGCGCGCATTACCGCCAGCGGCGTGCGCAACTCGTGCGAGATATCGGCCATAAAATTACGCCGCGCGCGTTCGGTATGTTCCAGCGCCTGCGCCAGATGGTTAAAGTCGCGGGCCAGCGCGCCCAGTTCATCCTGGCTGGTTTCGGGCACGCGGCTGGCGTAGTTGCCGCTGGCAAGGCGATGGGTGGCGCCGGTCAGGCTGTGCAGCCGCAGCAGCAAGGTGCGGGCCAGCAAATACGCCAAAGCAGCGGCGAACAGCACCGAAAACACGCCGATTAACCACCAGACATGCAGCTGTGCTTCGTAAAACCGCACGTCCCCGGCCGCAATGGCTTTCTGAAACGGCACCATCGCCAGCCAGCCCACGGTGCGGCCCGCCACCACCACCGGCAACAAAATCGATTCGCGCCCCACGCCGGGGTTGCCGACCACTTTTTTTTGTAATCGGCATCCAGCAAGCCAAAGCGCGCAACGGCGCCGGTCTGATCCGAGATCGGCGGCCCGCTGAGCGCGCGGTTGGGGTCGGGCTCGGGGCGCATCAGATGAAACCAGCTTTCCAGATCGCCGCGCAGATATTGCCAACTGCCGTGCTGGCGGTAAGCGTCCTGCATATGCGGCAGCACCTCGCGCATGCGTTCAACGCCCTGATCGTTCAGATAACCAAGAAAGCCGCGCTGGAAACTGATGCGCGCCGCTACGCCGTTGACCAGCAGCACAACGGCACAGGCGGCCACGATGGCGATAAACAGCTTGGCGGTAATGCCGAGTTTCATAAGTGAGTCGCCGCGTCAGAGAGTGGATTGTTTTTTAATGATTACCGCGCCAGCGCGGCTAAGTCCATGCGCGCGGGCAGTGCCGGGGCAAACTCCATATTCACTCCACATTGTGTGCTTAGCGTATGCGCTGATTCTTATACAACCGGCGGATCCCGCGCATGCTTTTCTCAGCTCAGTCTCTTGCTCCTGTTCGATTGCTGGCCATCCCGGCCCTGCTGGCGCTGGCCGCCTGCAATGATCAACAAGCCCCGCAACCACGCCAGGCCCAGGTCGGCGTAATCGCCGTACAAGCGCAACAACTGGCGATGAACCAGTCGCTGCCCGGTCGCACCGTGCCTATATGACTTCGGATGTGCGGCCGCAAGTCAGCGGCATTATCCAGAAGCGCCTGTTCACCGAAGGCCAGGATGTGAAGGCGGGCCAGGTGTTGTATCAGATCGACCCGGCCACCGCGCAAGCTGCCTATGACAATGCCAATGGCACGCTGCAACAGGCGCAGGCGGCCGTGCTGTCGGCCAAACCGAAGGCTGAACGCTACGCCAATCTGGTCAAGCTGGACGCCGTCAGCCAGCAGGATCTGGATGATGCCAACGCCACGCTGCGCCAGAACCAGGCCGCCGTGGTGGCGGCACAAGCAGCCCTGCAGACGGCAAAGATCAATCTGGATTACACCCGCATCACCGCGCCGATTTCCGGCCGCATCAGCGCCTCGACCTATACCCCGGGCGCACTGGTCACCGCCAGCCAGACCACGGCGTTAACCACCATCCAGCAACTCGATCCCATCTATGTCGACGTGACGCAGTCCAGCAGCGAATTGCTGGCGTTGCGTAAACAACTGGCCAGCGGCGCGCTGGCGTCTTTGCACGGCAAGATTCCGGTGCAGATCCAGCTGGAGGACGGCAGCCTTTACGCGCAAAAAAAAGGCACGCTGGAATTCGTCGGCACCGCCGTCGATACCAGCACCGGCAATGTCACGCTGCGCGCGCTGGTGCCCAATCCGGACAAGTTGTTGCTGCCCGGCATGTATGTGCATGCGGTGCTGCCGATGGCGATCAACAACGCCGCCATTCTGGTGCCGCAAGACGCGGTCAGCCGCAATACCAAGGGCGAGGCCACGGTCAAGCTGGTAGGCGCTGACGGCAAGATTGCCGACCGCGTGGTGCAGACCGGCGATGCCGTTAATGACCAATGGGTGATTAGCGCGGGCCTGAAGGCGGGCGAGCAACTGGTGGTGGAAGGCGGCAGCAAAACCCACACCGGCCAGGTGGTGGGCACCCATCCCGCAGCCAGCGGCCACGCCGCGTCGGCCCCGGCGCAAGCCACTAACGCGTCGGCAACTGCCGGCCAGCAAAGCTAAGGCGGCGCCATGTCTCGTTTTTTTATTGATCGTCCGATTTTGCCTGGGTGATTGCCATCGTGATCACGCTGGCGGGTGCGCTTTCGATCAGCCAGCTGGCGGTCGAGCAATACCCCAATATCGCACCGCCCACGGTATCGATCCGCGCCACCTACACCGGCGCTTCGGCCCAGACCGTCGAAAACTCAGTCACGCAGGTGATTGAACAGCAGATGTCCGGGCTGGATAACCTGATGTATATGTCGTCGTCGAGCACCTCGGCCGGCAGCGCCAGCGTGCAACTGACCTTCAAGGCCGGCACCAATCCCGACGTGGCGCAGATGCAGGTGGAAAACAAGCTGCAGCAAGCCGAAGCAATGTTGCCGCAGATCGTGCAAAGCACCGGTCTGACCGTGAGCAAATCATCGGCAGGCAGCTTTTTTTTGAAGTGCTGGCGTTTACCTCTGACGACGGCAGCATGAGCGGCACCGATATCGCCGACTTTATGAATTCAACGCTGCAAGACCCGATCAGCCGCGTTAACGGCGTTGGCAAAGTGCAGGTCATGGGCTCGCAATATTCGATGCGCATCTGGCTGGCGCCGGACAAGCTGCGCACCTATTCGCTGATGCCGTCGGATATCACCGCCGCCATCACTGCGCAAAACGCGGATGTGTCGTCAGGCCAGCTCGGCGCATTGCCCGCCAGCAAGGGCCAGGCGCTCAATGCCACGATCACCTCGCGCAGCCGCCTCAAGACGGTGGATCAGTTCAAACAGATCGTCGTCAAATCCGGTACTAACGGCGCGTGGTGCATTTGTCGGATGTGGCAGCATCGAGCTGGGCGGTGAGGATTACACCATCACCAGTTTGTTCAATGGCATGCCCGCCGCCGGTATTGGGATCGAACTGGCCAGTGGCGCCAATGCCATGGCGGTGTCCAAAGCGGTGGAAGCGCGGCTGAACGAACTGAAGCCGTATTTCCCGGCCGGCGTCAGCTACAAGATCGCCTCCAGCACCACGCCGTTTGTAAAAAATCTCGATTGAAGAAGTGGTCAAGACCCTGCTCGAAGCCGTGGTCCTGGTGATTGCGATCATGTATCTGTTCTTGCAGAACTGGCGCGTCACCCTGATCCCGGCGATTGCGGTGCCGGTGGTGCTGATGGGCACGTTTGGCGTGCTGGCAGCGCTGGGTTACTCGATCAATACACTGACCATGTTCGGCATGGTGCTGGCGATTGGTTTGCTGGTGGATGACGCCATTGTGGTGGTGGAAAACGTCGAGCGCGTGATGAGCGAAGAAGGTCTGTCGCCGCGCGACGCCACACGCAAATCGATGGCGCAGATTACCGGCGCGCTGGTGGGCATTGCGCTGGTGCTCACCGCCGTGTTCTTGCCGATGGCCTTCTTTGGCGGCTCCACCGGCGTGATCTATCGCCAGTTTTCGGTGACCATCGCCTCGGCCATGTTGCTGTCGGTGCTGGTGGCGATGACGTTGACGCCCGCGCTGTGTGCCAGCTTGCTCACGCCCGTGGAAAAAAAAGGCGGCCACACCACCCGCCGCGGTCCGCTCGGACGCTTCTTTGCCTGGTTTAACGATCGCTTTGATCGCAGCGCCAATCGCTATCAGCACGGCGTGCAACGCGTGCTGGGCCACCGTCGTATCGGCGTGGGGATCTATCTGGCGCTGATCGTCGGCATGGGCCTGCTGTTCTGGCATCTGCCTACCTCGTTCTTGCCCGATGAAGACCAGGGCACCTTGATGGTGTCGATCAAACTGCCGCCGGGCACCACCAAAGAAAAGACCCAGCTCGTGGTCAACCAGGTGTCGGACTTTGTACGGGCACAGCCCGAAGTAAATACGGTGATGGCCATCAGCGGTTTCAGCCTTGGCAGCATGGGGCAGAACGCGGGCATGGCGTTTATCCAGCTCAAAAAAAACTGGAAAGACCGCAAGGCCGACGCGGCCAGCATCGGCAACCGGATTACCGGGGCCATGATGAAACGCTTTGCCGACGCACAAGTGTTTGCCTTTGCCCCGTCCGGCATCCCCGGCCTGGGCCAGGCCAGCGGCTTTACCCTGGAACTGCAGGATTTTGGTGGCGCCGGGCACGAAGCCCTGGTGGCCGCACGCAAACAACTGCTGGATCTGGCCGCCAAAGACCCGCTGCTGAGTTCGGTGCGCTATTCCGCACTGGAAGACGCGCCCACCTTTGATGTGAAGATTGACGACGCCAAGGCCGGCGCGCTCAGCCTGACGCAAAGCGATATCAACAGCACGCTGGCCACCGCGTTTGGCGGCACCTACGTCAACGACTTCATCGATAAAGGCCGCGTCAAAAAAAAGGTCTATGTCCAGGGCGTGGCCAGCGCGCGCATGTTGCCGCAAGACATCAACCAATGGGCCGTGCGCAATAGCGATAACGCATGGTGCCGTTCTCGGCCTTTGCCAGCAGCGGCTGGAGCTATGCCCCGGCCACCCTGGCGCGCTTTAACGGTACGGCGTCGATGGAAATCAGCGGTCAACCGGCCGATGGCGTGAGCTCGGGTACGGCCATGGCCGAGATGGTCAAACTGGTTGGCCAGTTGCCGGCGGGCTTTGGCTATTCGTGGTCGGGCCTGTCGTACGAAGAACAAGCCGCTGGCGCGCAAGCGCCGCTGCTGTATGCCGTGTCCTTGCTGTTTGTTTTCCTGTGCCTGGCCGCGCTGTATGAGAGCTGGTCGATTCCGTTCTCGGTGATGCTGGCCGTGCCGATCGGCATCGTCGGGGCGCTGGTGTTCACCGCCACGCGCGGGCTGAACAACGACGTGTACTTCCAGGTTGGCTTGCTGGCACGGTGGGTCTGGCGGCCAAGAACGGCATTCTGATCGTCGAATTTGCCCGCGAACTGGAGCACAAAGGCGCCACGGTGTTCAACGCGGTGCTCGAAGCCGCTCGGCAACGGCTGCGCCCGATTCTGATGACATCGCTGGCCTTCTTGTTGGGCGTGCTGCCGCTGGTGATCAGCAGCGGCGCGGGCTCGGGGCGGGCGCCATTCGCTGGGTACGGGCGTATTCGGCGGCACGCTGGCCTCGACCGCACTGGGCATCTTTTTTATTCCCCTGTTCTACCTGATCGTGCGCACGCTCGCGCCGGGCAAAAAAAAGAAACAGACGCAGATCGCGCATACGGATGAACATCATGACGCTGAATAAACTCACTTCCCGCTTGCTGCTGAGCGCGCTCAGCGCCAGCATCCTGGCCGGTTGCGCCAGCATGGCGCCGCAATATCAACAGCCTGCTGCGCCGGTACCGGCGCAATTTGCCGGCGCCGATGCCAGCGCCCCGGCCACGGCCACAGCGGCGCTGACCAGCCTGGACTGGCGCAGCGTGTTTGTGGATGAGCGCTTGCGCCAGGTGATTGCGCTGGCGCTGCAAAACAACCGCGACCTGCGCGTGGCCGTACTCAATATCGAAAAAAGCACGCGCCAGCTACCGCATCGATCAAGCCGATCTGTTCCCGGCGGTGACTGCGGGCGCCAGCCAGACCACCAGCGGCAATGGCAATACGGTCAGCCGTAGCGCCTCGGCCACTGTGGGCTTCAGCGCGTGGGAGCTTGATCTGTTTGGCCGCATCCGCAGCCTGAGCGACGAGGCCCGGCAAACCTGGCTGGCCACCGCGGAAACCCAACGCAGCACGCGCATGAGTCTGCTGGCGGAAGTGGCGGGCGACTGGTTGACCGTGGCGGCCTACCAGCAGCAAGTGGCGCTGGCACAGCAAACGCTGGCCAGCCAACGCCAGACGCTGACGCTGACCGAACAGATGCACGCCGCCGGTTCGGCCTCGGGCACCGATTTGTCTGCCGTGCAATCCACCGTCGAAAGCGCGCGCGCCGACGTCGCCAATTACGCCACGCAACTGGACGAAGCGCGCAACGCGCTTGATCTGGTGGTGGGTACCGCCGTCCCTGCGGCATTGCTGCCGTCTGCCAACGACAGCAACACCGCCATTGCGCTGGCCCCCGTCAACGCTAATGCGCCATCGAGCCTGTTATTGCAGCGGCCCGATGTGCTCTCGGCCGAACACACCCTGCAAGCCGCCAACGCCGACATTGGCGCGGCGCGCGCAGCGTTCTTTCCGAGCATTAGCCTGACCGGGGCCGCCGGGGTGGGCAGCGATGCGCTGTCCACGCTGTTTAGCGCGGGCACCCGCACCTGGTCATTTATCCCCAGCATTACTGTGCCGATTTTTAATGCGGGATCGCTCAAAGCCTCGCTCGATAGCGCCGAGATCAGCAAGAACATCGCGGTGGCGCAATACGAAAAAAAAGCCATCCAGACCGCGTTTAGCGAAACCTCTAACGCGCTGGCCGTGCGGGCCCGGCTGAACGAACGCCTGGCGGCACAAACCGCCCTGATCACCGCCCAGACCCGCACCTACAACCTGGCGCAAGCGCGCTACCAGAACGGCGTGGACAGCTATCTGCTAACGCTGACGGCGCAACGCGCGCTATACAGCGCACAGCAAGACCTGATTACGCTGCAACTGAGCGAAGCCACTAACCGCGTCACGCTGTACAAGGTGTTCGGCGGCGGGGCCGATGCGCAGGGGGATGTGGTGGCTAGCCGCTGATCATCAAGTCGCTGCAGTGCAAAAGCCGCTGACGGGACTCAGCGGCTTTTTTTTTTCGTGCTGATCAAGCCGGCAAGCTCGCCACGCCCGCCTTCCTGGCCAGATGCAGTAACGCGGCGGCATCAAATGCATTGATCTTGCCCCGCCACAACGCGGTTGCCGCCTCCGTCGACAACCCCAATTGGACTGCAATTTGTGTAACTGGCTGGCCACTGTTTTTTTGATATGAGCCTTCAACAGCATCATCAGATGGGCGCGTTGCTTCATCTCCTCAGCGTGTCCAGGCGTAGCTTCGATCGCGTCCCAGACGCTGGCGTAGTGGTGGATATCCATGGACTGCTTCCTTGATGCGTGCAAGAAGCCATCGGACTGGGCAAAAGCGTGCGCGTTCGGAAGATTCTGACGGCAACTTTTGGCCTCACGACGGCACATGCATTACGCGATCCGGGCATCCGCTTTTTTTTGCGAAACCCCGCTTGATCGCTTGCGCCGACGATACCGATGCGTTCGGGCCCAGGACTTAGTCTGGTGGGTCTAGACCCACCCTATCTCCGCGCTCTCATAGGGTGGGTCTGGACCCACCGGCCAAAGTGGCCTGCAAGGAGTCGGCAGCCAGCGTCCGCGCAGCCAGCTGCGCCGCAACACGCCACAAAAAAAACACAGCCCCCGCGCTCCAATCATCCGGAGCCGCGGGGGCCGTTTGCTGCCTTGAGTGCCGGGCGCAGCAAGCGCCCTGCCCTGCGCTTAAAAGTCTTTGCGCAACTTCAGCGATACCGTCTGGTTGTAGAAGTCCTTATGCCCTTCGCCGTCATAACGTGCCGTTACTTCGAGCCCGTTGCTCTTGTGCAGCACCAGGCCTGCGCCGCCGCGGAACAGCCATGGCGACGGATTCAGCCATAGGTCACAAAGGCCGGGCCGCCGCCGACAAAGGTCGACGTTACCTGGGCCTGCTTCGATAGCAAGTCATAACCCACGCCAAAGTTGGCGGTCCATGACAATTCATCATTGATGGTTTGATACAGCTTGGCGTCGGTGGACAGCAGCAGCTCGTTGGTGCTCTGGTCATCCACATGCAGGTTCAGCGCATCGGCCCCGGTTTCGGTGTAGCCTCGTTGTGCACGGTGCGGTAATCCAGTCGCACCGAGGGGGTGATATTGGTCTTGGCGTTGAGCGGCATGTTCTGGCCTATCCCGGCGCGACGTGGGCGTTCCAACCGTCGTAACTGCTGTCGGCGGTGCGGTTGATATCGCCAAAATAAATGCCGCGATTACCGCTGGTATGGTTGCGACCGTAATCCACTTGCCAGCTCAGATCCGTGCCCGGTTTGATGCTGTGGCTGCCGTAGCCCATCAACTGATAGTTGTTGATGCTGGCAGATTGCGGCGCATCGGTGCTGTCACCGCTGACGTGTGTGTGGGCATAGGTAAACGCCACGCCCGCGCGGTCTTTGTCGCTCAGGCCGCCATCCACGCCGATGATCAAACCGGCGCTGTCGGCGTTATAACCCGCCACGTCATAATCGCCCTTCTGATCCGCCCATGAGCCAAACGGCTTGACCCACATTTCGCGCTCAGTCACATAGCCATCGCCCGCCGACAAACCGCGTTGGCTTTCGATGCGCGCCTGCACCACGCGGTCGGTCAGGTTAAGCGTCATGGCCGTGGCTGAGGTGGTGCCGCCCGCCACCAGCGGCAGCATTTGCGTGACGGCTTTGTTGACTGATCCTGGCTGGTGAGCCCGCCCAACTGATTGATCACATGCGCCATATCACCGGTTGCGCCTTGCGCGATGATGGCGTCCAGCGCACCGGCCGCGCCGATCGCGGGACTGTTGCTGGCGTTCTGGGCCACTTGCGTCACCGACAAGCCCCGTTTCACATCCAGATCGACGTTGTTGCCGTTGATGACACCGGTAAAGTCGAACAGCACGCTATTGTCGGTCACGTTAAAGGTGGATGCCGTCAGCCCGCTTGAAGTAATCACGCCGGGCAAGACGCCGTTGGTAAGGCTGGCACCCGAAGTCACATCGACAAAGATATTGGCATTGGCGGGCAAGCTGGCGGTGCCGCTCACATTAAGCCGGCCGTACTGGCTATTGGATTGCGCCTCCATGCTGTAAATGCCGCTGGCGCTTTGCACATAGTTGCCGGTCAGGCTGATCGGGGTGGCGGCGCGCACATCCAGCGTGCCGTTGTTGTTGAGCGCGGTAGTCGCGCCCAGCGCATGCCGCGCATTAAAGACGACGCCGTTGGCGATATTCAGCGTGTCGGCGCCAAAGGCGTTTTCGGTGGTGTAGTTGCCATTGACGTTAATCACCGATCCCGCCGTGCCCGTCACCGCGCCGGTCACGCGTGCGCTATTGCCAATCAGATTAAGCGTGCCGCCATTCAAAGCCACGGCGCTACTGAGGACGGCGCTGTTGTTCAGCGTGCCGGCGTTGCTGATGCCGTTGGCGGTGGTCACGCTTTCATCCACATTGAATACGCCATCCGCGCCCACGCTGAGCGTGCGACATTGATGCTGTTGTCAGTCGAGAAAGTGCCGTTCACCACCACGCTGGAACCCGCACCGCTAATGGCACCAGTCACCCGGCTGTTGGCGCCCTCCAGCGTCAGCGTGCTGCCATCGGCGCCTACCACGGCGCCATTGATGGCGGCCGAGTTGCTGATGCTGCCGCTGTTGTTGACGGTGGGCGCGGTCAGATCATTGGCGAGCGTGAGGGTTGCACCGCTATTCACATTGACGGCGTTGGCGGCGATGGTGTTTTCGCTGCTGAAATCGCTCAGCACATTCACCGTGGCGCCGCTGCCCGTTACTGCGCCGGTCACGCGAGAGCCGGTACCGAGGTTCAGGCTCGCTCCATCTGCATTCGCGACCGCGCCATCAATCAAGGCCGTACTGAGCACAGTGCCGCTGTTATGCAAGGTCGGCGTGGTGAGCACATTGGCTTGAGTCAGCGTGGCGCCGCTGGCCACGGTGACGTCGTCGGCGCTGATGGTGTTTTCGGTGCTGAAGTTACCGTTGATATTGACCAGCCCCCCATTGATGGCGCCGGTCACGCGTGCAGTACCGCCATTCAGATTCAGCGCGCTGCCGCTGGCATTGGTGACGGCCGCATCGATCAAGGCGCTGCTGCTCAAGCTTCCATCGTTGTTGACGCCATTGGTGGCGGTCACAGCAAAGCCCGTGGTCAGCGATTGCCCGCTGGCGACATTCAGTGTGCCGGTGCTGATGGTGTTTTGCGCGGCGTAGCGGTATTGATATTGACGGTGGAACCGGTACCGGTAATCGCCCCCGTCACCGCGCCGGCATTCAGGTTAAGCGTGGCATTACCCAGCTCCACCGCGCCCGCCAACGTGCCGGTGTTGTCGACCGTCAGCGGCGTGTTGCTGCTGGCGATCACCAATGCTTGCGTCCCGGTAATGGTGCCGCTGTTGATCACGTGGCCGTTGATGGTGGCACCGTTGATATCCAGCCCAACCGCAGTGCCGGTAATGCTGCCGCTATTCACCAGATCGCCATTGAGCGTGGATGGCCCCACCTCCGCGCCCTCTACCCCGGTAATGGAGCCGGTATTGCTAAAGCTCTGGTCCAGCACCGCGTTATTGCTGATCAGCAAGCCCACGCCGTTAGTAGACGTAATGCTGCCGCTATTGGACGCCGTACCGCCCACATGCCCGGCCAGCCACATGCCGCCCTGGCCGACGTTGATGGTGCCTGATTCAGCACATTGCCATCCACACCCGCCTGCACCAGCGCAATGCCGTAGCCGGTGCCCTGGATGGTGCCGGTGCTGGTGTTGACCACATCGCCCTGAATCAAGGCGGTGTTGGCCACGCTGTTCACCACGCTGCTGGTGGCGCCCATGCCTGCAATGGCGGCGTTGATGCTGCCGCTATTGGTGATCGAACCGGTGATGGTGGCCGCGCCCACCGCAAAGATACCGGCCTGATCCGAGGTGATCTGGCCGCTGTTGTTGATACTGCCGTCCAGGGTGACGGCCTGATTGCTGACGCCGCCGATTTCAATGGCGGTGGCCGAGAAACCGTTGTTGTTATTGCCGGTGTGGGTGATGGCGATGGTGCCGCTATTGTTGATATCGCCGGTCTGGGTGGCGCCGTCGGCCAGCCAGATGCCGCTGCTGCCGCTGATATGGCCTTCGTTGCTGATATTGCCGGTCACCGTTGCGCCGGTACCGGTCACCAGAATGCCGTAGTCGGTAACCGCAATGGTGCCGCCGGACAGGTTGTCGATGGCGCCGGTGGCGGAGGTGTCCACCATGATGCCGCGCCCGGTGCCGTTGATCGTGCCGTTGTTGAGGATGCCGCCCGCCACGGTGGAGTTGTCGCTTAACAGAATGGCGGCATTGGCACCGGAAATGGTGCCGCTGTTTTCGATGGAACCCGTCTGGCTTTGCGCCAGTTCAATGCCGTAATCCGCCCCGGTGATGCTGCCGCCGGTGCGGTTAAGAATCTGGTTGGCGTTACCGTTGTTTTGCAAATACACCCCCGCGCCATTGGCCGAGGTAATCGTGCCGCTGTTATCGATATTGCCGGTGGTGCTGTTGTTCAGGTAGATGCCGTTGGCGTTGCCGTTGATGCTGCTGTTAACCGCATTGCTGATCACCCCGGTGGTGCTCTGGCCGGTAACGGCAATGCCCGCGCCATCCAGCGCCGTAATCGTGCCCGAGTTGGCGATATTGCCATCCACGGTGGAGCTATCCACCTGCACCGCCGCCGAGCCTGGCCAGTCCGAATGCAGCGTGCCGGTATTGCTAATGCCGCCGTGCAAGGTCGTGTTGTTGTTCAACACGATGGCGCCTTCCGAGCCATCGATGCTGCCGTGGTTGACTACGTCGCCGGTGATATTGCTGCCCAGCAGATAAAACCCGTGCGAATCGCCGCTGATCTGGCCGTTGATGTCATTAAGCAAGCCGCCGTTGCTGATGGTCGCGTTATCAAAATAAACCGCTTCCTGCCCGTGTATCGATCCGTTGTTATAAAAGCCGCTCTGCACGGTGGAATTGGAATCCACATGCACGGCGATATACGCGTTATCGATCACGCCACCGCTTTCATTGCGCAACGCGCCTATGCTGCTGCCGTTGGCAATATGCAGCGTGTCGGCGTTATTAGCCTGCGTCATTGAGCCGCTATTGGAAAAAAATCACCCGTCACGGACGAATTGTCGATCAGCAGGCCAGCCGGATCGTCATTGATGTTAATCGCCTGAAACGTGGTGTGGATGCTGCCGGTATTGATGATATTGCCGCCAATCTGGCTATTGGTAATGCGCGCCCCGCCACCCGAGCTGGAAGACCCGCTACGCTCGGTGATATTGCCGTTATTGATCACGCTGCCTGAATCTGCGATGAATCGACGATCAGCGCCAGATCGGGGCCCACGCTGGAAACTTCGCCCGCGTTGTTGAGATCTCCCTGCACCACGCTGCCATTGGTGATTTCAACCGAAGTGACATCCGTGGGCGCCACCGAGCAACCGGCATCGGTGGTTACGTTGTTCAGCGACAGATCGTTGGAAGCCGGGGCCGGGCATGGTGCGCCGTAGGCGGCGGTGGACACCAGGCCGACAAAAGCGGCGGACAAAACGGAATTGATCGGCGACAGCCGAAACGCGGACGAGCGGGTTCTCATGGCTTCTCTCTACGTAGAAAACAAGGGATTTCCGACGCCCAGGATCAAACGGATGCAGTAACGGTTTATTCTTATGTACGGCTGTGTACCGGAGTATTGGCGACAATTTTCAAGTTCGCCAAGCCGCTGGCTACCGCTAGTCTGGCTGACAAATCAAACAGACAAATTCTTCAAATTTGCCATTACTTGACAGCGGCAAACGATCATCAAATTGCACGAATTGCAACTGGAATGGATGGCCTAAAGCTGCTGGATGACCGTGGTTAAAGCTTGTTGTTGCGCGCTATTCAAAGGCGTGGCGCAAACCAGCCGTACCTCGATCAATTGCTCACTGTGTTGCAGCAATTGGTACTGAATAATCGGCGCAATATCGCGAAAAGAATGAAACCCTACCAACGGCCAATAACGTTGATTGCCGATGCGTAATAAATTGCGTTCGCGCCCGGCAATCGCACTCAAAGTGGTATGGGCCCGACCGCAAGCGCAGCGCGGCCCCGGCGTGGCGTAATCGCCGATGTCGTAACGTATCAAGGGCATGGCGTAGTTATGCAGATCGGTCACCACCACGCGGCCGGTTTCACCGACGGCACACGGCGTGTTGTCCGGGCGCAGGATTTCCACGATGTAGCTTCATCCATCACGTGATACAGCCCGCTCAAGGGGCACTGGATGGCCAGCACGCCCAGTTCTTGCGAGCTATAGGTATCGGCCACGCTCACGCCCAGTTCAGCCTGTACGCGTTGGCGCAAAGCCGGACTCAAGGTTTCGCCCAGCGTGCGTACCTGGCGCAGCGCGCGGAAGGCGCCGCGCTCGGGCTCATCCAGCAAAGCCGCCAGATTGTTGGGATAGTCAGCAGATAATGCGGTTGGACCGCGCTCAGCCACGCCATTTGCGCGTTGATCGGCGTATTGATCGGTAAGGCAAAGCCCGGCCCGGAGCGATACAACAAGTTAACCGGCTGGCCCCAATCGGGCGTGCAGACCGGGCCCGTGCCGGCCAGGTTGGCACGGATCGCCGCCAGCCGCCCGCTAAAATCGCGCTCCTGCCACAGATGCTCACGCAGGGTAAACGCCAGCCACATCAACTGATTGATGGCGGTGCGCGTAACGCTGACCGGTTCGCCGGTCGAGCCCGACGTTTTTTGACCACGCCGGTGGGGCCATGCTCGGGCGCAACACATCGGCCAGCAACGATGCGCCTGTTGCTGCAAGGTGCGGCGCGGCAATAACGGCAAATGGGGCAGCGTGTCGACGCGGTCGATATCGGCCACGGTCAGCCCGGCGCTGCGCAGACGTTGTGGCAGTTGGGTGGTATGCGCCGCAGCGTGTTGCAACAGCAGACGCAAGCGCGCGGACTGCAAGCGCGCAAAGCCTCGGCCGACCATGCTTCGGATTGCGCCAGCGTCTGCATTTGCGCTGCCAGCGCCTTAGCCAGCGCCATCGCTAGATCCGCTTTTGCAGAACCAGCACCGGACAGCGCTCGGCCAGTTCGTACTGACCGTGTGCGACGCTGATTTCCTGCCAGCCTGGTCATAGCAGGCGCGGACTTCGGCCAGTGTGGGAAAGCTGTAAACCAGCGTCGATTGCGCATACACATCGATAGTATCGAGCACCGGGCGTGGCCAGCCAGCGCGCGCGGCCAGTTCGTCACGGTCGGGCGCATGTTCAGCAAAATAATGATGGATGTCAGCCACGGCGATATTGGCATCGCCCTGCGCGCTGCACAGCGCCATGGCCAGGCGCCACTTGAAGGCATGAAACGATCCGATTGCGCCCGCCCGCGCCGCGGTAAAAACATCGCGCATGCTTTCAGCGGCTTCGGGCCGCACAAACACCCGCAACGCCACCCGTCCCCGCGGCCGCAACACACGGGTCAGCTGGCTGAGCACCAGCCGGTATTCGTCGCTGTAATCAACATTGTTCAAAGCGCCATCGCCCACGGCAAAATCAAAGCGCGCCGGCGAGAACGGCAGATCGCGCCAGTCGGCCTGCACTTCCTGGCCATTGCTGCCGGCCTGGGCGCGGCGGCGTTGCACCATGGCCGGATCGCGGTCGACGCCCGTCATATCGCCCAGACCCCACAACTCTTGCGTCATGCCGAGCAACAAACCGCGATTGGCCGCGGGATCGACGTCCAGGCCCGTGCGCATCAATGCAATGTCTTCCGGCCCTGGCCGCAAGGGCGCCGCAATCTGTTGCCATTGCGCGGCGTGTTCACGCCAATGGTCATGCGGGGACGGTAACGGAAGACTGAAGTGGACGGCGCGATGCATAACACTCTGCCCGGGCAGTTAGGGCTTTGTTTATATGGCATGGCAGCGCGCCGCGCCAGCCCGTAGCGGGCTAGCCGGTAACGATGCAGTTACGGCCTGCGGCCTTGGCGGTGTATAGACGCTCGTCGGCACGGGCTACCCAGGCGCTGATGGGCTCTCCGGCCCGCAAGGTAGCAATGCCGATCGAGACCGTGACGGTTTGCTGCTGGATCATGGCCGCTTGTTCGACCAACTGGCGCAAATCTTCCGCCAGGCAACTGGCTGCACTGGCTGGCGTGCCCTTGGCGACGATCAGGAACTCTTCGCCGCCGTAACGAAACAGCCGGTCGTTGGCGCGAATGCGCGCGTGGATCAACGCGCTGACCGACACCAGCACGGCATCGCCCACCGTATGCCCAAACTGGTCATTGATGCGCTTGAAATGATCGATGTCCAGCAACAGCAAGCTGCACGCCGCATTGCTGCCGGCACATTCCATCAGCGTGCGTTGCAAAGCGCGGCGGTTGCCCGCGCCGGTCAGAAAATCGCGTTCGGCGCGCAGATTAAGCTCTTTGACTTGCAAGTGCGTGCGGTAAAACACGATGTAGGAAAACAGATTGATCAGCGCCACGGTCACGCCAAAAGTCGCCAGTGTGATGGCATGGGTGCCGTTGAACAGCACGGCCAGAATGCAGGCCAGCGAGGTCAGATTGATCAGCAGCGCGCGTTTGGGCGGCAGTGTAAAAAAACGAAGCCACCATGGTGGGATAAGCCAGTACACCACGCTGATGCCATGCAGATAAACAATCACGATCATGCCGACCGAATAGATGCCCGAGATCACCATGCTGGCCAGGCGGGTGCGGCCGGTGCGCCAGACATGTGCCATGACTGCCAGCATGCCGCCCACAATGGTCAGATCCACCACGGCGGCGGCATAACTGGCCGTCAGCAGCCGCACTATGCCAAACGGCAGAATGCTGGGAATGCTGATGGCGCACAGGCTCAACAGGATGATTTCTTCGTTGCTGCGCTCACCATCGCGCAAGCCGGCCCACAGCCGACGGATTCGATCCAGCACCGCGTGTTTCCTTCTTTGCTGCCCGGCCCATCAAACACCCACACCGCCGGATTGGGCCAGCGGTATGCATACTCCGGCCAGCCTTGACCACAGCATATTGCAGCGGCAAACACGGCCACGCAGCCAGGAGCGCTACGGGTTGTCTTTCTTTTGGCGGATGCGCTGCACAAACAATTACATCGCACACAACCAGACCGACCAGGGCAACGGTAGACTTATGCCACCGGAATATAGAAAAAAAACGCTCGCCCCCCGACGCGTCTGCCATGACCAAACCCGCATATACCTTCGTTAACACCACGTTCCGCAATCTGATCGTGCTGCCGCTGCTGGTCGCCAGCGCCGCCTTGTGTTGCGTCATGGCGGTGGCGGGCTATTTGTATTTTTTCGCTGGTGGTGGTCGGCCAGACCACCGAGGTCGCGCGGCTTTCCACCAATATTGCGGTGCACGTGTATCACCTCGACAACATCGAACGCGATTACCTGATCAACAGCACCAGCCCGGCGCTGGCCGATACGGTGGAGGTGGAGCGCACGGCCAGCAAACTGCGCGTGTTGCGGGAGCTGTTGGGCGACGATGCGCAACAAGTGGCGCGCGCCGACGACGTCATCAACGGCTGGATGCGCTGGCGCAGCGAGATGGACCCCTTGCTGGAACAGCGCCGCAACGGCTTTGATGTGGTGCCCACGCTGCAACGCGGGGGTGGCGCGCCCTCGGTCACCGGCATGGCGGCCGAACTGGGCAGCATCGCCAATCGGGCACGCGAACAACGCGCCGCCAATTACTCGCGCATGGGCATCACCATCGCCAGCCTGCTGGGCAGCCTGACCCTGGGCTTTGCCGCGCTGGCGGTGATATTTGCCCTGCGTGGCCACAAGCAGATCAGCTACCTGCCAGCGCCCAGGCCCAGGCCGGGCAATCGGGCGCAGCGCAGGCCGACGCGCTGCATCTGCAAGACCAGATTGCCGATGCGCAGAGCCGGATCTCGCACCTGTTTTCTGAAGCGCACGACTTTGCCGCCGTGGCGCAGCCCCTGCTGGCGCTGGTCGGGCAATGGACCGGTGCGCTGGCCGGGGCCTTGTACGTCGCCACCGAACATGCGCGCTATCGCCGCGTCGCCATCTTTGGCACCCAGCCCGGCCACGTGCCCGCCTCCAGTTATGCCACCGGCTATGCCGCGCGCAGTGCCGCCCGGCCAGGCTGGCTGAGCGACGATATGCATGAATACGTGCCGCTGGCGGCGCAACTGGGCGAAAACACCCCCGCTCGATTGTGGCTTTGCCTTTGCGCGGCACCAGCGGCCCCACCGGCGTGCTGGAACTGGCGTTTATTGATCCACCCGATGCCGCCGCAGCCGCCATGCTGGATCAGATCCAGTATTCGGTCGGTCACGCCATCGAATCCTGCCTGTTACGCGAACGCGGCAGCGAACCGCCTGGCCTGGCCTTACAATGAGCGGCTGGCAGCGACTGCTTGCGCCCCTGCTGGCGCTGTTCCTGGCACTGTGCGCCGCGCCGGCCACGCCGCCTACACGCCCACCCTGCGCGATTATCGCCATGACAGCTGGACAGCCGAAGACGGCATGCCGGGCGAAATCTGGTCGCTGGCGGAGGACAACCAGGGTTGGTTGTGGATAGGCAGCATGTCCGGGCTGTACCGCTTTGACGGCATCCGGGCCCAGCCTTTCCAGCCCGCACCGGGCGAGGCCCTGCTCAGTGAAAAAATCGCGAGCCTCAGCGCGCTGCCGGATGGCGATTTGTGGATCTGCTACGAGCAAGGCCAGGCGTTGTCCTTGTTGCATCACGCCATCTCAGCCATCAAAGCGCGCAAACCGGCTATAGCGGGGGTTCTTGCGCGCATGGCATCAGCGGCGATATCGATAACAGCCTGTGGGTGGCGGGCTCCAAGGGCCTGCTGCATTTTGCCAACGGGCATTGGCACAAGGCTGACGCAGCCGACGGCTTTGGCAGCGCGCTACCCGAGAACATCAATTTCGACCGTCAGGGTCGGCTATGGGTCACCACGCCGCAGGACGTCTATCTCTACAACCACGGCACGCGTCGTTTTAGCCGGGTGGCGTCCCACAGCGGCCAGCACAGCGTGCTGCAGGCGCCGGATGGC
>BBFD01000042.1 GCA_001313065.1 Silvimonas sp. JCM 19000 | reverse complement strand
CGCCGCCGCGAGGATGAGCAGAGCACCTTGCGCCGGGATGCCCAGCAGCAGCAGCGGCAGGCTGTAGCACCAGATAATCAGCCAACGCCCGGGGCGTCGCCACAAGGCCGGGTCAAACCACAATGCCAGAAACAAGGTGAAAAAACAGCCAGACCAGCCGGCCTTCAAACGCGTACAGCGCAAAAAACGGCAGCAGATTGCTGGCAGTGGCGCGCCGCAGTGCGAAGAAGGTCGGGATGGCCATCAGCGCATAAGCCAGGCGCGTCCCCTCGCTGAAGGTACCGGCTTCGCCGCCCAGAAACAGCCACGAAACAAAGCCGGTAGAAAAGTCGTCCACCAGACCATGGGCAGGGATGAACTGCGTATAGGGCTGCGCACCGTTAAGCCAGGACCACCAGCTCAGCAGGATCTCGCCAAAATGATAATCATCCGGACTGACGATAGGCGGCTGGGTATGGCCACATGCAGGGCCATCAGCAGCGCAAGCAGCGACCACGGCGAAACCAGTGCATACAACGATGCCTCGCCGCGGGTCTGTGCTTGCCGGTCATAGCGACGCAGCACATCCACCACCGCGGCCAGCAACAAGGCAATGATCGCTATCTTGAAAACCGGCGTGGTCGCGTAGTGGCGCAGCGTACCCATGGGGTCCAGCAGGCCCGCCGGAACCAGCACCAGAAAGAACAGCACCATCACCAGTTGAGTCAGCAGCAGGGCGCTGGGCAAAAAGCGCCGGATTACTGCGGGACGCAAGCGCCCCAGGTACAGCAAGGTAGCCATGCCGCCTAGCAGGATGAGCCCCGCAAGTCGGAGCAAGGTGTGCTCGGAGGCGAGATCGCGATGGAGCAGGCGCGCAGCGGCGAGATGGACTGCCACCGGGCTCAGCGCGAGTCCCCACACACAAGCCAGCGCCAAACCCGCTGCAGCTGCATCCAGGCCGGCGGTTTACTGTTAGGGCGCGCAATAAACCCCACCACCAGCACGCTGACGCCTGACAGATAAAACCAGCGTGAGTCCGTGACCGGCTGGCCCACCAGCAGCAGCCCTGCCATCAATGCCGGCAAACTCCAGTACAGCAACTGCCGGCTGAACGCATCGCGTTCAGGATCGGTCGAGTCTGTTCCGCGTTCAGCCTGAGGCGATGGGCCAGCCAGGTCATTGCCGCCACCAGCGCCGCAATCAAAGCCGGGCCAACCGCCAGGTCCTGCCATTTGCCGGTGGCGGACCAGCCGGATATCCGGCGATAAAATCCGGATACGTGGGCGCGATATGTATGCCCAGAATAACGGTGAGTACCAGTGCAGTGATGGCGATGCCTGCCGCAAACAGCGCCAGTCGTTCTATGGCAGATAAGATCGAATCATTGGTTCTTGTCGGTGAGGACAGGCAGCCGCCCGGTCCGGAGTTTTCTGAACAGGCGGCCATTCTAAAACGACTGTATCTAAAACCAGAACGAAATAAGGAAACTTACGCAATCAAGGCGCGACGACACATAGGCATTGACAGCGAGCGACACCTGCTCGCAGGCAGCCCGAGGCGCGAGATGGCGAAAAAAACTCAGGGTGAGGCGCAGCGCAATCAGATGCTCGCGCTCGTTTTCAGCCCGGGCGGGCGCGGCGTGCTGCGCGGCGGTTTACACCAGCACCACATCAAACTGTTCCTGCGTATACGCCGTCTCTACCTGCAAATAAATCGGCTTGCCGATAAAGTCGACCAGTTGCGCCAGGCTGGCGGATTCCTCATCGAGGAACATATCAATCACATTCTGCGAACCCAAAATCCGGTACTCACGCGCCTGGAACTGGCGCTCTTCGCGCAGGATTTCGCGCAGGATTTCATAGCAGACGGTGGCAGCGGTGCGGATTTGACCACGGCCCTGGCAAGTGGGGCACGGTTCGCACAATACATGGGCCAGGCTTTCACGCGTGCGTTTGCGCGTAATCTCGATCAAACCCAGGCTGGTAAAGCCCGAAATAGTGACCTTGGTGCGGTCCCGCGACAGTGACTTCTGTAATTCATCCAGCACGGCGGTGCGGTGGGCGTCGTTATCCATGTCGATAAAGTCGACGATGATAATGCCGCCCAGATTGCGCAAGCGCAGTTGCCGCGCGATGACATGCGTGGCTTCGAGGTTGGTTTTGAAGATGGTGTCGTCAAACGAGCGGTGGCCGACAAAGCCGCCGGTGTTGACGTCGATGGTGGTCATGGCTTCGGTCTGATCAATGATCAGGTAGCCGCCAAACTTCAGATTAACGCGGCGTGCCATTGCGCGTTCAATCTCGGCCTCCACGCCGTACAGCTCAAACAGCGGGCGCTCACCCACATAGTGCTGCACGCGCGGCAGTACATCCGCCACAAACGATTCAGCAAACTCGCGCATCTTGTTGAAGTTCTCGCGCGAATCGACCAGCACTTCTTCGGTCTCGGTATTCACCATGTCGCGCAGCGTGCGCAGTTGCAACGACAAATCCTGGAACAGCAGCGATTTGGCCGGCAGCGTTTGCGATTTCAGTTTGATATCGGCCCAGATGCGGTTCAGATAATCGATATCGGCCAGCAGTTCGGCATCGGTGGCATGGTCGGCCGAGGTGCGGATGATGTAGCCAGATGGTCGGGCGGCAGCAGGCTGGCCATGCGGTTGCGCAAATGTTCGCGCTCATCGCCGTTCTCGATGCGTTGGCTGATGCCGATATGTTTTTTCTTGCGGCAGAAACACCAGAAAACGCCCGGCGATGCTGACCTGGGTAGAGAGCCGCGCGCCCTTGGTGCCGATCGGGTCTTTGATGACCTGAACCACCACGGGCTGGCCTTCGTGCACCAGCTTTTCGATACGCAATTCGTCGTTGGGATGTTGCCGCTGTTCGATGACGTCGGCGATATGCAGAAACGCAGCGCGTTCCAGGCCGATTTCGATAAACGCGCTTTGCATGCCCGGCAGCACGCGTTTGACCACGCCCAGATAGATATTGCCGACCAGCCCGCGTTGCTGCGTGCGTTCGATGTGGATGTCTTGCACCACGCCATCTTCGACAGTGGCAACACGCGTTTCTTGCGGCGTGACATTTACGAGGATCTGCTCTTTCATGGTCGGCTCTCTGGCTCTATCGTCAAGCGCCGCAACAAGGTCAGGCGGCGCGGCGCGGCAAATCCGGTCGGTTGGGTTTGGGGGTTTTTAATAGCGGCAGGCACATGGCCAGCAGTTCGTCCCAGGCATCGCCCTGGCCGACGCCTTTGTTCATCTGGTCGATGCGGGCGGCGTGGGCGAGGGCATCGCGTAGCAGTGTGCCATCAACGCGGTCGAGTGCGCGTTCCACCAGCCCTTGTTTGGCGCCCCACACGCGGTTTTCTTTCATCAGCTGCGCCATATTGTGGCCGTGCGCCTTGCCGTGCGCCAGTCGCCACAGGCTGCGCACTTCTTCGGCCACCGCCCATAGCACCAGATGCGGCGCTTCGCCTTCGGCGCGCAGGCCGTGCAGCATGCGCACAAAGCGGGTGGCGTCGCCAGCGAGCAAGGCTTCGCCGAGCTGAAACACATCAAAGCGGGCGACGTTGGCGACGGCGGCGCGGACTTGTTCCAGATTCAGCGGGCCCGCCGGATGCAGTAGTCCCAGTTTTTGCACTTCTTGATGTGCGGCAAACAGATTGCCTTCGACCCGATCCACCAGAAAGCGCATCGCGTCGGCGTCCAGGCTTTGTTGCTGCTGGCTAAGCCGCGCGTTGATCCACGCGGGCAAGGCATTGCGTTCAACCGGGCGGGCTTCGATTACTTCGCCATGCTGGCTGAGCGCCTGAAACCATTTGGCGTTCTGAGCGGTGCGATCGAGTTTGGGCAACTGCACCACGCTAACGGTATCGGGCGGCAAGCGGTTAGCGAAGGCCTCCAGCGCTTTGGCGCCTTCGACGCCAGGCTTGCCGGTGGGAATGCGCAATTCCAGCAGTTTCTTTTCAGAGAACAGCGAGAAGCTGTTGCCCACCATGCCCAGCTGGCTCCAGGAGAAGCCGGTTTCGACCGTCATGACCTCGCGTTCGGCATAGCCGTGCTGGCGCGCGGCGTCACGCAAGGCCTGCGCGGCTTCGAGCGTCAGAAATGTCTCGTCACCGTGCAGCACATACAGCGGCGACAGCCCGCCTTTCAGATGGCGGGCCAGGTCCTCACTGCGCATTGGCTTTGTCGCGCGCGGCGACCGCGTTGATACGGCGCAAAATCAACTGCACGGCATCCTGTTGCATATCGCGCACCAGGCGGTCCGATTCCCCGTTCATGGCGATCGGGTTATTCGGATCGTAGGAATAGCTGCGCGACAGCATTACTTTCTGGTCGGTCATCAGCGCGGTGGCATCGGGGCGGAAGGCACTGAAGCCGACGGTCAGCGCCACTTTATATTCAGTGGCCTGGCCCGAGCTGTTGATGGTCAGCACGATGTTGTCGACCTTCTCACCGGTAATGACGATCTTGGCCGTCGCGTTTTCCACCGCCGTTTTTTTGATAGCTTTACCCCGTCCAGCAGCGGCAGATAGCTGCGCAATTGCTCAGCCGAACCGCCGCCGCCTTCCACATAGACCAAAGGGTAGGCAAAGCCGGCGGTATCGCCTTTGCCGCGCAAATGAAAACCACATGCCGACAGCAGCACAAGCAGCACAACCGCCGTAATCCGGCGCAATGTCAGGGTCATTGCCTCAACCTTTATCTATTAAGCGGGGCGCCGTTCAGGCGACGATATTGACCAGACGGCCCGGCACCACAATCACTTTCTTCGGTGTGCCTTCGACAAAACGCTGCACGTTTTCATCGGCCAGCGCGAGCGCCTCGATCGACTCTTTGCTGGCGTCTTTGCTGACGCGGATGGTTGAACGCAGCTTGCCGTTCACCTGCACCACCATATCGATTTCGTCCTGCACCAACGCCGAGGCATCGGCCTTGGGCCAGCTTTGCTCGGCCAGACGCGAGCCCGGCTGCAAGGCATCCCACAGCGCATTGGTGGCGTGCGGCACGATGGGGGCCAGAATCTTGACCGCGGTTTCCAGCACTTCTTGCGCCACGGCGCGACCGGCAGCGTCGCTCACCGGTGCTTTCGCCAGCGTGTTGAGCAATTCCATCACAGCGGCGATCGCGGTATTGAATTGCTTGCGGCGGCCAAAGTCATCGCTGACTTTCTGGATGGTGCTGTGCAGGGCAAAGCGCAGTGCTTTGAGCTCGGCCGACAGCTCGCCACCGGCATAAGCGGCGACGCTGCCTTGGGCAACATGCTCGTGCACCATGCGCCACAGACGGCGCAGAAAACGGTTGGCGCCTTCCACACCGGCATCCGACCATTCCAGGCTTTGCTCCGGTGGCGCGGCAAACATCATGAACAGGCGCGCGGTATCGGCACCGTATTTCTCGATCAGCGCTTGTGGATCAACGCCGTTGCCTTTGGATTTGGACATCTTTTCGACGCCACCTATCGTGACCGGCAAGCCATCGGCTTTGGCGACGGCGCTGGTGATACGGCCTTTGGCGTCGCGTTCCAGATCCAGATCAACAATGTTGTACCAATCCTTTTTTGCCGTCGGCGTGCTCGCGATAAAAGGTCTCGCACACCACCATGCCTTGCGTCAGCAGGTTACGGAACGGCTCATCGGTGTGGATCAGCCTTCATCGCGCATCAGCTTGTGGAAAAAAAGCGCGCGTACAGCAAATGCAGGATCGCGTGTTCGATGCCGCCGATGTACTGGTCGACATCCAGCCAGTATTTAGCGCGCTCATCCACCATGCCGGTTTGCGCATCGGGCGAGGTGTAACGGGCGTAGTACCACGACGATTCGACGAAAGTATCCATGGTGTCGGTTTCGCGACGCGCTGGTTTGCCGCAAGTCGGGCAGGTGGTTTCGTAGAATTCGGGCATTTTGGCCAGCGGATTGCCACGGCCATCCGGCACCACGTTTTCCGGCAGCACCACCGGCAGTTGATCTTCCGGCACCGGCACATCACCGCAATCGGCGCAATGCACGATGGGGATCGGGCAACCCCAGTAACGCTGACGGCTGATACCCCAGTCGCGCAGACGATATTGCGTGCGCTTGGTGCCGTGCGTGTTATTGGCCAGATCAGCCACCACGCATCGAAGGCCGCTTGATAGCTCAGGCCATCGTATTTGCCGCTGTTGATGGTGACCAGACTGTCGTCCTTGTTGCCGTACCAGTCTTGCCACTGCGTGCTGTCATAAGCCTGGTCGCCCGCTTTGGCGGCGTAGACCTGAACGATGGGCAGCGTGTATTTGTTGGCGAATTCAAAGTCGCGTTCGTCGTGCGCCGGCACGGCCATCACCGCGCCTTCGCCGTAGCCCCACAGTACATAGTTGGCAATCCAGACCGGCAGTTTGGCGCCGGTGAGCGGATGCACCACAAACTGGCCGGTCGGTTGGCCTTTCTTTTCCATGGTGGCGACATCGGCTTCTGCCACCGAGCCGGATTTGCATTCCGCGATAAAGTCGTTGAGTGCCGGATTTTTTTTGCGCGGCCAGCGTGGCCAGCGGGTGTTCGGCGGCGATGGCGACGTAGGTGGCGCCCATCAGCGTATCGGGACGCGTGGTGTAAACCTTGAGCTGGCCCGCTTCACCCACGCTATCGACGTCGTAATCAAAGGCGACTTCAGCGCCAAAGCTCTTGCCGATCCAGTTGCGCTGCATGGTTTTGACCTGCTCGGGCCAGCCATCCAGTTGATCCAGATCTTGCAGCAATTGATCGGCGTAATCGGTGATGCGGAAGTAATACATCGGGATTTCGCGCTTTTCCACCAACGCGCCCGAACGCCAGCCACGGCCGTTTTCAACTTGTTCGTTGGCCAGCACGGTGTTGTCGACCGGATCCCAGTTGACCACGCCGGTCTTTTTTGTAAACCACACCCTTCTTGAACAAGCGGGTAAACAGCCATTGTTCCCAGCGGTAGTAGTCCGGCTTGCAGGTGGCGATTTCACGTTCCCAGTCGATGGCGAGGCCCAACGACTTGAGCTGTTTTTTTCATGTAATCGATGTTTTCGTAGGTCCAGGCCGCAGGCGGCGCGCCATTCTTGATGGCGGCGTTTTCGGCTGGCATACCGAATGCATCCCAGCCCATCGGCTGCAGCACGTTGTACCCGTTCATGCGCATATAGCGGCTCAGCACATCGCCGATAGTGTAGTTGCGCACGTGGCCCATGTGCAGCTTGCCGGACGGATACGGAAACATCGACAGACAGTAATACTTGGGCTTGCTGGTGTCTTCCAGCGAGCGGTCAGTTTGATGTTGTTCCCACTCACGTTGTGCAGCGGCTTCCACTTCGGCCGGGTTGTATTGCTCTTGCATGGGCTTGGGTCCGGAAAAAATCGATTCAAAGGCGGGAATTATAAGGGGCGGCGAGACAAAAGGGGATGTAACGGCCGCAAAAAAAACGCCCCGAAGGGCGGCAGGCTGCTGCGTGCTGGCGTTGTACGCAGGGCGGCGTGGGCCAGGCTGCAGCGCGATCAATGTTATAAAGCGAGCTGGCAAGCCGGGGCGCGATGATGATCGAAATGGCGGAGTTGTATCGTATCGACGGGATGGAAGTGGCACGACTGCAAGCGCAGACGGCAGCCAGCTTTCCGCGTCATACCCATGCCGAATACGTGATCGGCGTCAATTTGGCGGGCTGCGAGCAGATCTGGCTGGATGGCCGCGAATTCACGGCCCAGGCGCATTCGGTGACGATCTACAACCCGGAGGCCGTGCAGTCGTCCATTTTTTTGATACGGCGGCGGGTGGCGCAGATTTTGTGTCTGTATATATAGAGCCGCAGCGCCTGGCCCAGGCCGTGGCCGAAAACGGCTGGCGTAGCCGCGCCATCGCGCCCGAAATTGCGCAAGGCGTATTCGAAGATGCTCAGTTGCGGCAGGCGATACTGCAGCTCTATCGCGCGGCCAGAAATCCGCAGCAGCATGATCTGGATACCGCATGGGTTACGCTGAGCGCGGCGCTGCTGGGCAACGGCGGCGCGGAAGCGGTTAGCGCGGTCCACCCGCTCGATACCGGGATGCTGCTGCGCGTGCTAGAGCTGATGCGCGCGCATCTGGACCAACCGATCGCCCTGGAGCAACTGGCCGCCAGCGGCGGCGTTAGCAAACATCATCTGATCCGCACCTTCAAGCGGCGATGGGCATGCCGCCGTTGAGCTATCACATGCAATTACGCTTGATGGAAGCGCGCCAGCAATTGCGCCGTGGTCGGCATATTCAGGATGTAGCCCTGGGTCTGGGCTTTTATGATCTGAGTCATTTCAGCAATGCCTTCCGCAAAGTGACCGGCATCAGCCCGCTGCGCTTTGCCCGCGCGCCGTACGCCGCCCGGCGGGCTGATCAGGGTGCGCCGCCGACAATGAATTTGCTGTAGCCCGAAGTAATCACTTGCCAGGCAAAAAAAAGGCAAACAAGGCGGCAGACGCGTAATAGCAGAAAGTGAGGGCCCGTGCGCCAAACAGCTTGCCGCCCTGGCGCGCCACCAGACAGATCGAAATGGTCCAGACCACGCCAGCCGCCAGAAACCCGCCGAGAAACATACTGGTGGCCTGCCAGCCTTGCACGCCTGATTGCGCAATCAGGGCGCCCCCCACGGCGGCAAACCAGACGATGGCCGACGGTGAAGACAAGGCCAGCAGCATGCCCTTGACGGCTTGTTGCGCGTAGCCGCCTTCGATAGGCGCGGCGCTGCGGTCAAGGTCGTTCGCGGTCTGCAGGGCGGCGCGGATCATCTTGATCGCCAGCACCACCAGCACGATGCCGCCCCCTATCCACATCGCCCAGCGCACCGCCGGAAAACGCAACAAGGCCGTCATCCCGGCGAGGGCCAGCACGGCATAGATCAGGTCGCCGATGCACGAACCATCCCCAACCAGAAACCGCGCCAGAAATTGTGCTGCATGGCGGCGGTCATCATGGCGATATTGACCACGCCGATGTCGAGGCATAAAGACAGGGACAGCAGAAAGCCGTTGGATGCGGTGCTCATGGTTGCGATTTCAGCAGCGGAAGAAAGAAGCCACGATCCTGGCGCAGTGGCCGGTACGTGTATTGGAAGAAATTGCGCTGCGAGCGGGGCGGCCAGGTGCCACCTGGCCCGCAGGCGGCGCTGAAAACAAAAAAAGCCATCCAGCGAGCTGGACGGCTTTTTTTTGTGGCTGGCACGCAATGCGTAACAGCAAATTCTGGTCGGGGTGAGAGGATTCGAACCTCCGGCCTCTACGTCCCGAACGTAGCGCTCTACCAGGCTAAGCTACACCCCGAATTTCTGCGATCAAACCTGCCTCAATCGCGAAGAGCCCGGATTATTACAGCCGGGCTTTCAAGCTGTCAACTGTTTCGGGAAATTGCGATATCGGCCAGCAGCAGCATCGCCTGGCGTGCCGGGTTGTCGGGCACATGGGCCAGTTCTGCCTTGGCGCGAGCGGCTTCTTCGGCCGCAACCTTGCGCGCATATTCCAGCGCGCCGCTGGCGGCAATGGCACGTGTAACGTCATCAAAGCGATCGCGACTGGCCTCGGTCAGTGCTTCGCGCACCGCCTGGGCATGTTCGGGCGCGCCGTGTTGCATCACGTAGATCAGCGGCAGCGTGGGCTTGCCTTCGGCCAGATCGTCGCCCAGGTTTTTTTTGCCGATCGCATCGGTCTGACCGGAATAATCGAGTACGTCATCAATAATCTGGAAGCGGTGCCAGATGCATGCCGTAGCGGGCAAAGGCGGCTTCGGTATCCGCATCGGCCCCGGCCAGAATCGCGCCCAGACGGGTGCCTGCTTCAAACAGCTTGGCGGTCTTGTAGCGGATCACGTGCAGATAGTCGCTTCGTTGATCTCGACGTTGCCGATGTTCATCAGTTGCAGTACTTCGCCTTCCGCGATGATGTTGGTGGCCTCGGCCAGCACTTCCATCACGCGCATCGAACCCACCGACACCATCATCTGGAACGAGCGGGTATAGACAAAGTCACCCACCAATACGCTGGCGGCATTACCGAACAGGGCGTTGGCGGTTTCCCGGCCACGGCGCAGGCTGGATTCGTCAACGACGTCATCGTGCAGCAGCGTGGCGGTGTGGATAAATTCGATGACGGCTGCGAGCGTGCGGTGATGTTCGCCCTGATAGCCCAACGCTTCGGCCGACAGCAATACCAGCATGGGGCGCAGACGCTTGCCGCCCGAGGCCACAATGTATTCCGCGACCTGGCGGACCAGCACTACATCGGAATAGAGCTGTTTGCGGATCAAGCGTCGACCTGGTTCATGTTCTGGTCGACTACCGATTTGACAAACTCCATTGCCACGAGCGCCTCGCTTTGCGTATCTGATAAAAAAGGTGAGAGATAAAGCCGCCGGGATATTAACACGATTCAAGCGGCGGGCGGCTTGCAAGGCGGGTTTACGTTGGCCTGGTCTGGCGCTGGCCGGGGGGCAACATCGGGGGCTGGCGCTGGGCATGGAGTTGGCCAGGACCGGCTGACCAAGCCGTCGGCGACGTAGCGCGTCATTGGCATATCACTTTGGTCGGTGGGTCCAGACCCACCCTATGCGGCGGCGGGCTGGGTGGCTGCAACCGTCCATTTGGCCTAAGTGATTGACCGGGAAAGAAAGATTGCGTATATTCGCCGATTCCTTCGCGTGGGCGGAGGGCTATGTCATTCGTGACATGGTTTTTTTGGGTGCAAACTCTTTGGAGCTTGTTAAATGTATGCAGTCGTAAAAAACCGGTGGCAAGCAGTACAAAGTTGTCATTGGCGAAAAAACTTAAAGTAGAACAGATTGCTGCAGACATCGACAGCCAGATCGTACTGAATGAAGTATTGATGGTGGCAAACGGTGACGCAGTGACGATCGGGACCCCTGTGGTCGCCGGCGCTTCCATCAAGGCAACCGTGGTTTCCCACGGTCGTGGCGAAAAGGTTCGCATCTTCAAGATGCGTCGCCGTAAGCACTACCAGAAGCACGCAGCCATCGCCAGAACTACACTGAAATCCGCATCGATTCGATCGACGCGTAATCTGTCAGGAGCTAAAACACCATGGCACACAAAAAAAGCAGGCGGTAGTTCGCGCAACGGTCGCGACTCACAGGCCAAGCGTCTTGGCGTGAAGGTATACGGCGGTGAGCTGATCAACGCTGGTTCCATCATCATCCGCCAACGCGGTACTGAATTTCATCCGGGCGAGAACGTCGGCATGGGCAAAGACCATACCCTGTTCGCACTGGTTGATGGTTACGTGCAATTTGCGATCAAGGGCGCGCAAAAGCGTCGCACCGTGATCGTAACCCCGTACGTGGGCGAAGAAGCTCAAGCCTGAGGCTTTAGCGATCTCGCAGCTTGAAAGCCCTATCGTCTGATAGGGCTTTTTTTCTTTTGTAAGAGGCTCAAGTTTGCAGGCGTAGTTACAAGCTGCCTCTTGCTCTTGATCAATATGGCTCTATCTTTACCGAGTTAAGCCGCGGGCAACGCCCGTATATTGATCCGCTACGACCAGGGCGCCTGTCGCACATAACGCGACGGGTGTGGTGTCTTACTGCGCGCACCTTGCCCATACGCTCACACAAGAGTCCCAAAATGAAATTTATTGACGAAGCCAGAATTGAAGTGATCGCCGGCAAGGGCGGTAAGGGGTCGGCCAGTATGCGCCGCGAAAAAATTCATCCCGCGCGGTGGTCCGGATGGCGGTGATGGTGGTCGCGGCGGCAGCGTGTGGGCGGTGGCGGATGAAGACATCAACACCCTCGTCGACTATCGCTTTGTCAAACGCTACAAGGCACAAGATGGTGAATCGGGCCGCGGCGCCGATTGCTACGGCAAGGCCGGCGACGAAGTCGAACTGCGCATGCCGGTCGGCACCGTCATCATGGATGCCGAAACCGACGAAGTACTGGCTGACTTGACCCATGACGCCAACGCGTCGTGATTGCCAAGGGCGGCAAGGGCGGCTGGGGCAATATCCATTTCAAATCCTCGATCAACCGCGCACCGCGTCAAACCACGCCGGGCGAGCCGGGCGAAACCCGCACCATCAAGCTTGAGCTGAAAGTGCTCGCTGATGTGGGCCTGCTGGGCATGCCTAACGCCGGCAAATCCACCTTTATCCGTGCTGTATCGGCTGCACGCCCCAAAGTAGCGGATTATCCGTTTACCACGCTGCACCCCAATCTGGCGTGGTGCGTATTGATGACAACCGCAGCTTTGTGGTGGCCGATATCCCCGGTCTGATCGAAGGCGCGGCCGATGGCGCGGGCCTGGGTCATCGCTTCCTCAAGCATTTGCAACGCACCGGTGTATTGCTGCATCTGGTTGATCTGGCACCGTTCAACGAAGAAACCGATCCGGTGGCCGAAGCCAAAGCCATCGTCGAAGAACTGCGCAAATACGACGAGAGCCTGTACAACAAGCCGCGTTGGCTGGTGCTGAACAAGCTGGACATGATTCCGGAAGAAGAGCGCGACGCGCGCGTCAAAGCCTTCCTTGATGCCTATGGCTGGGATCAAACCCCGCAAGACGAATACGCCGTGTTCGATCCGGCGCGTCCGCGTTTGTTTACCATCTCCGGTCTGACGGGCGACGGTACGCGCGAACTGACCTGGGCCATCATGGATTACCTGGATGCCGTGCGCGAATTGAAGAAAGAGGCCGCGCGCGCCAACGTGGTGCCCATCCCTGAAATCGCGCCGCACAATATTTGCGAAGGTCTGACGCCGGAAGAATGTGCCCGCGCGCTGGCCCACGTGGATGGCGACGATAACTGAGCAAGTGCCACGCCTGGCGTGGCTGATTCTTGCGCATGACCACCCGCAGCAACTGGGCCGCTTGCTCAAGCGGCTGGCGGGTGGCCGTTGCTACGTGCATGTGGATGCGCGTGCTTCGGCCCAGACTTTTGCCGCGATGCAGGCCGCCGTGCCTGCTGGCATGGACGTTCAGTTCATCGCCCGCCGTCCCTGCTACTGGGGCGGTTTCTCTCTGGTTTCTGCCACCCTCGATTTAATGCGCGCCGCGCTGGCTGATGGCTGCGCCTGGGCGACTTTATTGTCTGGCGCGGATTATCCGCTAAAGACACACCCAGACATCGCCCGTTTCCTCGCCGCGCAAACCACCGATGGCTTTATCGATATCCGCACCGAAGCACAGTTTGACGTGCGCTATCGCTGGCAAACCTGGCATCCACAAAGCTGGCACGGCAAGCCGATCGGCAAGCTGTGGCAAAAGCTGCAGCGCGCGGTGCAACGATTGGGGTGGCGGCGCTATCCGCCGGTGGCCGTGCCGCAGATTTTTGCGGGCTCGCAATGGTGGACGCTGTCGGCCCCGGCTTGCCGCGCCATCCTGGCGTTTTGCGAACAACATCCCGAAGTACTGCGCTTTTTTTGCCCGCACCGCCGTGCCGGACGAAATGTTTTTTTCAGAGCGTGCTGATGCAGACCTCGTTTGCGCCGCGCGTGCTGCGCAATAATCTGCGGCTGATTCGTTGGCAAGACGGCGCATGGTCGCCCTATACCTGGCAAGACGTCGATGTGCCCGAACTGCTTGCCAGCCGCGCCTTGATTGCACGCAAGTTTGCCCCCGATGGCCGCGTGACGGCGGCACTTGATCAAGCGCTGGATGCCGCCCGCAATGCGACGCCAGACCGCCAGCCGTCGTAGAATGCCGCTTTCCTCGTTTTACCTCGCGGTTGCATGTTGAATCCAGATTCCCCCTTTGCTGATTTTTTTTCAGCCCGGCGTTGACCCGGCTGACCTCGGTCCGCTGGCCGGGCTGCTGCGCGCGCGTCCGTATCTGGATGCGTTGATCACGCTGTTTCGCGGTGGCGAAGACGAAGTCATGGTGCGGCTGCTGATCCTGCGTGAGATTGGCTCGCGCGCCGAAGCACCACGCTGGAGCCCGCAAGAGCTGGAAAGCCATTTCAGTTATATCAACGCCATCAAACGCGACACCGTGTTAAAGCGGCTGCGCGATAACGGTTTGCTGGTGTGGGATAGCGATGAAGGCCTGTACGGCCTGTCCGAACCGGGCCGCGTGGCCTTGGCTGCCGTGGCCACGCTGACGCAATTTGCCGATGGCGATGCCGAGCTCGGTTATCTGACCGCGCAAGTGGCTGCAGGCCAGGCCGTGGGCAATATCTCGACCGAATCGCTGCAGCATTTGCAAGCACGCCTGACCGAATTGCATGGCGACTTTGAGCAAGCGCTCGAATCGCAATCCGAGCACCAGATCCGCAGCGCGCGCGCCAAGCTCGATAGCGTGTGGAAGTGGGTGGAAAAGGCACCGAAGTGTCCGCGCCGTGCTCGAAGACGAATCGGGCGAGCGCCGCGTGCAGCAAATTGCACAAGCGATCGCGCTGTCGCAAGGCCGCATGCTCAATATGACCGGCGTATTCCAGCGCCGCCTGGCCGAACTGGCGGCACAGCGCGTGCATCTGGGCCAGTCCGGGCTGACCTCGACCAATGTGTCGGACTGGTTGCGTGGCCGCTCGCAAGAACAGCTGGCCGATCTGGGCCGCGATCTGCTCAGTTTTCATCCCGAGCCTGCATTTGCGGTTTCGGACTTGCTGCTGGACGTAACCGAATTTGAAATCCTTGAGCGCGAACGCGTTGAGGAGATCGTCAGCGAGCTGCCCACTTCGGAAGAATCACCCAATGTCACCGCCGCTGAAGCCGAGCGCCTGTGGCATGCCGAAGAACTGTTTGAGCTGCTGCAAAACATCAAGCTGGAAACGCCGCTGACCGAGGCCGTGCTGGCCGATACCTATGCCGAAACGGCCTATCGCTTGTCGCTGTTGTCGCTGTTGGGTGACCGCGAAGCCGCGCTGGAGCAAAGCATCGTCGCCGACCTGGTCAAGCTGCCGCTGGCGTTTGAGACCGATGATGTTGTCGACCTGATTGATCACCCCGAAGTGGCTGCGCTCACGCGTGGCCGGCTTAAGCCGCTCTGACCAGGTACCCGTTATGGATCAAGCTTTAAATATTCTGCTGGCGCGCCTGTTCGCCCATCGTTTTATTCCGCGCAAAGACCCGCTGGCGCGTCGCGCGCTGATCGACGAAGTGTTTCGCGACATGCTCGACCGGCGGCTGGACGATTGCGGCATGCAATTGCTGGAGAACCCGTACGCCGAGCACATCGCCATCGGCCTTAAACCCGAAATGGAAGACTGGGTATTTGGTGAGGGCGATAACTGGCTATCCAACAATATGGGCCTGCCACGCGATGCGATCGCTTTGCTGGTGATTGTGTGGGCGCTGATCATACTGCCCAAGCGCGAACGCCAGATTGCGCGCGCCAGCCAGAATGGCGGCCAGACCGATCTGTTTGGGGCCGAGAAGCCCATCGCGCGCGGCGAAGAAGTGGCGTTGGGCGTGCCGGAAGACGCCATCTACGCCGACTTTGGCAAAAAAACTGGGCGGCAAATCACGCTTTTCGATGAATCTGGGCCAACTGGCCAAGCTCGGTTTTGTGGTCCGCCGCAACAAGATGATCCACGAAGGCCCGATGCTTGATCTGATGATCGACTACGCAAAACTGGCTCCGCGCATTATCGAAGGCGCCATGGCCGAAGTGCTTAATCTGTCGGGCACGCAACTGGCGCTCGATGTTGCTACTGTTGATGCCTCCGCATCTGGAGAAGACCTGTAAATGTTCCAGATTCGTGAACTCGAAATGATCCATTGGGATTTCTGGCGCGCATCAAAGTGCCGCTGGATGCCCAGATTGTCACCATCGTTGGCCCCAATGGCTCCGGCAAAACCACTTTGCTGGATGCGCTGCGCACATTGCTGGCGCTCAAATGCTCGGGCCGGCGCGATTACAAACGCTATGTGCGCAATAACCGCGAAAACAATGCCTGGCTGCGCGGCGTGGTATCCAACCCGCGTCGCCAGGGCGGCGGATTGTTTCCCTATCTGTTTTTTCCCGGCCACCTCTGAAGTCGTCACCTTGTTTTGCCGTATTAAAAAAGCAGGGCGGTGACTGGGTGCGTCAGTATGCAATTGCCGAAGGCGACGTCACGCTGGATGCCCAGACTGAATCCTCGTTGCAATGGCTGGGCGTTAATGAATACAAGCGACGGCTGGAGCAAGCCGGTCTGACGCCCGCAATTGCCGAAGTGCTGGCGCTGGAGCAGGGCGATACCGACAAGCTGTGCGAATACTCGCCCAAGGCCCTGCTGGAACTGGTGTTCCAGGTGTTTGGCGACAAACAGGTGCTCGACCATTACGCCGAAGCCAAATTGCGTCTGAAAGAAGCCGAAGCGAACTGGGCAAGATGGAGCAGCAGCTTAGCCAGTTGGGCCTGGATGTGGAGCGGCTCAAATTGCGCGGCAATAACTATCTGGAATGGCAAGGCCTGCAGCGGGATATCGAAACGCTGGAACAGCACGCCATTCCGGCGCTCAAGTATGTGGAGCAATGGGAAAGCCTGCGCGGCTATATCAATCAGTTCCGCGGTGCGCGTAAATCATTGCGCCAGAAACAAGACGAGCTGGATGCACTGGATGCGCACTATCGTCACAGCGAATCGGCGCAAGCCATTGCGGTGACGCACGAAGAAGCGGCCCGCGTTGAAAACGAGGCGGCATATGCCGTGTTCCAGTCGGCGCGTGACGCGGCGCGCGACAGTGAAAAAAAACCATGAAAGAGGCGGAACGCCTGCGCCAGCTGGCCGCTGCGGAGAACGGCGCCGATGGCGTGGCATTGGCCGATCAACTGGCCCTCAAGCGCGAGCATGCCAATCAGCTCAAGCAGACGCTCCGCGCGCAAAAGGATGAACGCCAACAGCTGACGGATATGAAATTGGCGCTCGACCAGGGGCGGGCACCGCATCCGGAGTTTGTAAACCGGATGCGTGCGGCGCTGGACGAGGCAGGCATCCGCCACCAATTGCTGACCGAAATCGTCGAAGTGCGCGACAACACCTGGCAAGACGCGGTGGAAGCGCTGCTGGCGCCGTATCGCCACATCATCCTGCTGGACAAACCGCAGGATAGGCAGCGCGCGTACGAGCTGGGTCAGCAACTTAAATACCGCCATTTCATCGTGCCGGATCGCGAGAAGGTGGGCCGCGCCAACAGCAATTCGATTCTTGAAATCGTCGATTTCAAAGCCGACGCGCCTGCCTGGCTGGTGAGCTTGCTCAATCGAACCCAGCGCGCCAAATCGGTTGCCGATGGGCAATATCTGGATGGCGAATGGATTACGCGGGATGGCTTTCATAAAGAACGGCGCGGCGCGCGCGATATTTCGGCGCGCCCGGGCGAATATGCCTTTGGCGAGGCGGCGCGCGTCTCACGCCTGCAAGAATCGGCACGCCGGCTGCGTGACCTGAACGAACAGTTGCTCAAGGGCGAAGCACTGCTGGTTGAACTGGAGCGCGACGCTTCGGCCTTGCAGCAGTCGCTGATGGGCATGCAGGCCGTGGTGCAACTGGCCGCACGCCAGGACGAATTTGCCGCCGTCGCCGAACGATGGCCCGAAGAACAACGGCGGGCGCAAGAAGCCGGCGCGGCGGTGGCCGCGGCGCAAGCCAGCTGGGACGAAGCGCGCAAGATCCGTGAAGACGGCCGCGTGCAATTCGAGAAACTGAAAGACCGCCGCGACCGCCTTAACGCCCACGTTAATGACGAGCTGAACCAGCTTTCGCGCCAACGCGATGAGCAAAGCCGCCGTATCCGTGATCTGCGCAACGCCAAAGCCGGCATGCCGCCGGAAATGCGCAGCAGCGCCAGTCTGCGTGCATACAAAGACAAGTACGGCGGCCTGAGCGAGGCGCGCCATATGATCGAGCGTGAACGCGAACGGCTGGCGCAAGCCGATTGGGAAACCGATCAGACCGTGCTGGTGCGACGTGACAAACTGGGCGAGGACTACCACGCGCTCGAACGCGACACGCAATTACATCGCAATGAAGTCGAACGCACCGCGCAACTGACCGACGAAGCGCGCGCCGCTTATATCAACAAGCTGAAAGCAACCGTTCGCACATATGGTCGCAATCTGAAGCGGCTGGGTGAGTTGTCCGGCATTGATGTCGAAACTGATCTGCCGCAACTGGAAAACGACGACACCGTGTTGGCGCAAGCGGGGCTGACCGTGCGCTTCAACTTTGACCAGAAAGGCATGATGGGCCTGAACGACGGCGAGGCTTCGGGTGGCCAGCAGGTGATGAAGTCGCTGATCATGCTGATCAGCCTGATGATGGACGATGCTAATCCATCCGGCTTTGTCTTTATTGATGAGCCGTTTGCGCATCTGGATATCTTTAACATTGATCGGGTGGGCGGTTTCTTGAAAGCCACGCAGGCGCAATATCTGATCACTACGCCGCTGACGCATAACACCAACGTCTACGGCCCCAGCGACCTGACGTTGACCACGCGCAAGAAGCAGGCTGGCGAAATCTGGCACCGGCGATCGCACAAACGCGGCGCCGCGCCAAGGTGGCGGTCTGATCCTGGGCGATGGCCCTGCTGAAGCTTGCTATCCTGCAGCCATCAACGTGGGGAAGGAGTACCGTGCATGGCGATGACGGCCGATCAGTTTCGCGCGTTTTGCGCGGCGCAACCGGGAGCCACCACCGATATCAAATGGCAGACCAATGAGGTCTACAGTATCGGCGGCAAAATGTTCGCTATTTGCGGGCTTAACAGCGGCGCGGTCTGCTTCAAGGTCGAGCCTGAGCGTTTTCTCGAATTAACCGATCGTCCCGGCGTGCGGCCCGCGCCTTACCTGGGGCGCTATTACTGGATTGCGCTGGATACGCCCGCTGCCATCCCCGACGATTTGCTGGCAGAACTGATCCAGCATTCTTGTTTTCTGGTGCGGCGCAAATTGCCTGCCGCCCTTAGACGTACCCTGCCGTAGCCTGGCTGCGGCGTACTGGATTTGCACATCATGACTGAAAAGAAAACCCTCAAACTGCCACCGCGCCTGGCGCCGACTGCCGATGCGCCGTCGCGTAAACCGGCACGGCCCGGTGCGCAGCAAGCCGACCATGCG
>BBFD01000041.1 GCA_001313065.1 Silvimonas sp. JCM 19000 | reverse complement strand
CACGGCAGCCTGGCGGGCACGCCGCTGTTTGTTGACGTCGGCTCGGAACAACTGGTGGTGGCTCTCAAGACCCCGGCCGACGTGGCCGCCTGCAAGCCGCCGCTCGACCTGTTTATCCCGGCAACCCGTACGGCGCAAGATCGCTCCGTGGCGCTGGTCTGGGCCTGGGCGAATGACCACGAAATCATTGCGCGTTTTTTTTCTGGGTGCAGGCAGGCGCCATCGGCGAAGATTTTGGCACCGGCTCAGCGTGTGCCAACCTGGGCGGCTGGCTGCTGCGCAACAACGCGCCCCTGCCCCTGACCGCCACCATGATCCAGGGCCACGGCATCAACCGCCTGGCGCACCTGAAACTGACGCTAACGGCCGAGGGCCAGATCAAAGTCGGCGGCCGGATTGTCCCCATCGGCAGCGGTGAGCTCACGCTGGATTAGGCAGGACGAGCGGGTAGCAGCCCCAGCGCGGCCAGCGGAAAGTTGCTACCCCACCGTCACCACGCCCACCCGATGTTCCGCAGGAACGAGGCAACCCCGCGTGCCAAACCCCAACCATTTCCTGAGCGGGCGAAGGTAGGCGACGCGCAGCGGCGCCGCCTAAGGAAAGTTGCTACCCCACCGCCACCACGCCCACCCGATGTTGCGTAGCGACGAGGCCAGCGAAGACGGCTATGCCATGCCATCTCCTGAGCGGGAGAAGGTAGTAGACCGGGTTTATCGGGCTCCGACTGAGCGTCGCGTCCGCGGAGCGGCAGCTACAAAACCCGGTTATGCAGACGGTTAGTTTCGGCTTTTGACCTTTCCCTTCTGCGCAGCTTTACCGCGCGGAGGGTCGCCTTTCTTTTGCTTACTTTTCTTTGGCGAAGCAAAGTTGCACGATAAGTCTTTACTGAAAAGTGAGGCGCAACGGGGCGCCCCCCGGCTTCAAAACATGCGCCGCAGGCTAAGCGGTTAAAGATCCCAGCCCCAGGCTCCACGATCAAACAACTCGCAGCTGCTAATCAATCGGAGGGAACCACCCCGCCCACAAAGCGGACAAACTCCACCTGACACTTACAGTCAAAACCGGCCCATAATACGCACCGCGCCGTACGCGCCAGGCGTACTTTCTTCCATCCCGCTCCAGATCCGAATTGCCCGCCATGATTTCACGCCGTATTACCCAAAGCCTTATCGCTGTCGGTCTGTTGATCGCCACAACCGCTCAAGCCTTCACCCCACCCCCGCCGCAACTCGCCGCCAAAGCGTGGGCGCTTAATGATTTCCAGAGCGGTGAAGTTCTCACCGCCAAAGACCCGGATACCCGCATCGAACCGGCTTCGCTGACCAAGCTGATGACCGCCTACGTGGTGTTCAAAGCAGTCAAGGAAGGCCGCATCAAGCTTGATCAGCAACTGACGGTTTCGGCCAAAGGCTGGAAAACCGAAGGTTCGCGCATGTTTCTGGACCCCAAAACGCCGGCCAGCGTCGACGATTTGATCAAGGGCATGATCGTGCAGTCGGGCAACGATGCTTGCGTGACCCTGGCCGAAGCCATCGCCGGTAGCGAAGAAGTGTTTGCCGGTTTGATGAACGTAGAAGCCAAACGTCTGGGCATGACCGGCTCGCACTTCGTCAACTCAACGGGCCTGCCGGACCCCAACCATTACATGACCGTGGCCGACCTCGGCAAGATTGCGGGCGCGATCATTCGCGACTACCCGCAGTTCTATCCGATCTATTCGATGCACGAGTTCACCTACAACAAGATCAAGCAGCCTAACCGCAACCTGCTGTTGTACCGCGATCCCAACGTGGATGGCATGAAAACCGGCCATACCGAGTCGGCCGGTTTCAACCTGGTGGCCAGTACGCATGCCAATGGTCGTCGTTTGATTTCAGTTGTGGTTGGCACCACCGGCGATGTGGTACGCGCCAATGAATCGGCCAAGCTGCTGGGCTGGGGCATCCAGTTTTTTTGATACGGTCAAAGCCTTCAGCGCGGGTCAGGTGGTGGATACGCCGCGCGTTTACAAAGGCGACGCCGATAGCGTCAAACTGGGCTTTAACAGCGACCGTTATCTGACCGTCCCCAAGGGCGACGGCGGCAAGTTCACCACCCAGGCCGTGCTGCCCGCCAAACCGCTGATCGCGCCGCTGAAAGCCGGCCAGCAAGTGGGCACGGTCAAGCTGATGGCCAACGGCAAGCAAGTGGGCGAATACCCGCTGCTGGTGTTGGCCGACGTGAACGAAGGCGGCTTTTTCCACCGCCTGATCGATACCATCCGCCTTTGGTTTGCTAAATAAGCCATAGGGTGGGTCGTGACCCACCGTTCAAAGCCGGTTAAGTGGAACGCACATGGCGGCGTTCTTCTTGATGGCTTTGATGGCTGGGGTCGTGACCCACCATTCAAAGCCGGTTAAGTGGAACGCACATGGCGGCGTTCTTCTTGATGGCTTTGATGGGTGGGTCGTGACCCACCCTATAGGTATCTGCTGATATCTACCGCGTCGACTTGTTCGGGGCGCAGAAACACTTTGGCGTAGTGCAGGTACACGCCGCCGCGTAAAAAACAGCTCGAACAACTCGGCATCGATATGCCCATCGCTGCGCATACGCGCCATGATCGCCAGCGCTTCGCTCAGCGTCTTGCCCTGCTTGTACGGCCGATCGACCGCCGTTAGCGCTTCAAAAATATCGGCAATCGCCATCATCCGTGCCAGCGGACTCATTTGCTCACGCGTCAGGCGCCTTGGGTAACCGGTGCCATCCATTTTTTTCGTGATGCCCGGCGGCAATCTCCGGCACGTTGCGCAAATGGCGTGGAAACGGCAGTTTCTCCAGCATCACGATGGTCTGGATGATGTGCTCGTTGATTTTGTAACGTTCCTCCGCCGTCAGCGTGCCGCGGCCCAGACACAGGTTATGCAGTTCGCCGCGGTTATACAGGTCGTGCGGCACATCCATCACAAAGCCATGCCCTTGCGGCAATTGATCACGCGGACCGCGCTCAAAGATGTGCTCCGGTTTATCGGCCAGCAACGCTTCGGTGGCGGGCAAGCCGGCGGGCGCGGTGCTTTGCTTGCGCGCCAGTTCTTCGTGTGACAAGCCAGGCGATCATCCAGCGTACGCTGCCAGGTCCGCTGCGCGATTTGCCGCAGCTGCGCCATATCGGCCTCGTCCATGCCCTCGCCTCCCTGATTGCTGCGTGCCACCAAAGCAAATTCCGCATCCAGCGTCGCCCATAGCTGATCGCGCATTACCCGCAATGCGGCCTCGTCGCCGCCCTGGGCCAGGCCCTGCCAGTAGGCCACCTCGGCATCGCGCTTCAGCACTTCAAAGCGAGTGCGGATTTCGTGGATACGGTCATACAAGGTCTCCAGCCGCGTGGCTTTATCGACCACATATTCCGGCGTGGTGACCTTGCCGCAATCGTGCAGCCACGCCGCAATATGCAGCGCCTGCCACTCGTCTTCGTTCATCGCAAAATCTGCATACGGGCCTTCGCGCGTTGCACAAGCGGCCTCGGCCAGCATGCGGGCCAGCTCGGGCACACGTTGGCAATGGCCGCCGGTATAGGCGCTCTTGGCGTCGATAGCGCCTGCCACCAGCTGGATAAATGACTCCAGCAACGCTTGCTGTTCCTGAATCAGCCGCTGTGTTTCCAGCGCGACGGCAGCCGTGCCCGAGACCGCCTCAAGCAAAGCCATCTGCGCCAGACCGGGCTCGACCTGGCCTCAGGCAAAAAAAACAGCAAAAGCACGCCCACGCTTTGCGCTTGCCGGTTACTCAGCGGAATCGCCACCAGCGTGCGCGGTTGGCCAAAGCGTTGCAGCGCGTGAAACCAGGTATCCAGCGGCCCCATTTCTACCTGCCCCACCCAGGTTTGCATGCTGCTTTGCGCCAGCAAGGCAGGGTGCAGCGGATCGCTGGCCGGGTTGAGCAGCGGCAGCGGCTGGCTGAGCAAAATGCATTGGTCCTGCTGACAGGCCTGGCGCGCGCGCAGGCTGCCGTCCGGCTCGGTCAGATAGACGATGCCGCTTTGCGCCTGTGCCATCAGCACGGTCTCGGTCAGGATGCGCGCCAGCAACTGATCAAAATCGCGCTCATCGGCCAGGGCATCGCCGATATCGCGAAACTGCCCGATGGTGGCCTGCATTTGCTGCATTGAATGCGCCAGCTCGTGGATTTCCAGTATCACCGAACGGGTTTCTACCGAAGTATCAAACCGCATGGCCTGGATGGCGCGCGCTTGCTCGATCAAGGCACGGATCGGCCGTGAAGCCAGCCGCGAAAACCACACCGCGATCGGCACCGCAATCGCCAACAGCGCCAGCGCAATCAAGGCGGTTTCCAGGCGCAACTGGCGTGCATCGGCCAGCAACTCGCGCTGCGGCGCGGCCATGGCCAGATGCAACAACTGGTCACCGGGGCCATCGACACGATGCGCGCGACATAGCCGTACCAATCCTCGCCTTCGACGTGCAAGGGGGCGGCCTCATCGGCAAAGTGACTGCGGTCGCCCATCAACGCAGCGATTGCGGGCACGCCCAGCTCGGCGATGCCCACCAGCGACAAACTGCCGTCGGCTTCCGGGCGGACTATCTTGTCGGGCTCACGATAGGCCAGCACATTGCCATGCGGCCCGATCAGCGCGAGTTCGCTGTGTGCGGTGATGCTCTTTTGCCGCAGCAACTGGCTGACCTCGGCCAGCGTGACATCCACCCCTGCCACGGCGCCATCGTTGGCCTGGCGGGCAAAGGTGGCGCCGGGTTCGCGCGTGGTAAAAAAAACACGTAGGGCTCGGTGAAGATATGTTTGTCATGCAAGCGCGCGGCTTCATACCAGGCGCGGCGACGCGGGTCGTAGTGGTAGTCGGGTTGCAGCCGGTTTTCCAGCAAACGTAGCTGATCGTCGTAATACAGAAAGCGGCCCTCGCGTTGGCCGTTGACGGTTTCAATACTTTGCAACAACCAGCGCGCGGCCAGCGGCGGCGTGTAGGTCTGGCGAAATGCGGCATTGTTGGGCACGTGCCGCAGCAAAAAAGAAATCACCGTTGGCATAGCCGGCATAGGCGGCAGTCAAAGACGGTTGGTTGCGCAACAACTGTTGCAGGTAGGGCAGACTGCGCAGCCGTTGTTCCAGCGTTTGCGCGCGCAGCAACTGCGTATTCGCCAGCAAATCCACCGCGGTTCCGGCATTGCGATACAGGTTATCCAGCCGTTCCGCCGTTTGCGCGCCAATCTGGTTAAACAAGGTGCGTGACGCGGTCAGCAGCATGCGGCTGGCCTGGCGGTCGTTATACCAGGTGTTGACTGCCGCAAACGCCACAATCAACAAGATAAACAGCCAGGCGATATGGATATGTAGCGGGTAGCGGCGGATCGGCTTATCGGAGGAACGCTTGGGCATTACGCTCTCTATCGGCGAGGGGATTGCTCTTGAGAATAGCCGAGCCAGCCGCGACGTACGCAGCGTTTACTTTTCTGTGGCATCAGATACAGCCGCAACTACAGCAGCGGCACGCGGCGCGCTAAACTCTCGGTTTTGTCACCGTGACCGCTTGAAGGATCTGCACCGTGCAACTGTCTAACCGCGTACTCGCCATCAAGGAATCCCCCACCCTCGCCATCACCGCCAAAGCCGGCAAGCTCAAGCTGAAGGCCGCGACGTGATTGCACTGGCTGCGGGTGAGCCCGATTTCGATACCCCGGACCACATCAAGGCCGCCGCCATCGAGGCAATCAATAAAGGCTTTACCAAATACACACCGGTTTCGGGCACGCCAGGCTGAAGAAAGCCATCATCGACAAATTCAAGCGTGATAACGGTGTGGATTACGCGGCTAATCAGATTCTGGTGTCGGTGGGCGGCAAGCAGAGCTTCTTCAATCTGTGCCAGGCCTATATCAATCCGGGTGACGAAGTCATCGTACCCGCGCCGTACTGGGTGTCTTACCCCGATATCGTGCTGATTGCCGAAGGCAAGCCGGTGATCGTGCAATGTGGCATCGAGCAAGGCTTTAAGCTGACCGCCGCCCAGCTCGAAGCCGCCATCACCCCGCGCACCCGTCTGGTGGTGTTGAACAGCCCGTCCAATCCAACCGGCGCGGTGTACACGCTGGAAGAACTGAAAGCACTGGGCGCAGTGCTGAAACAACATCCGGGCGTGCTGATTGCCTCGGACGACATGTACGAACACGTGATGCTGGGCGACACGCGCTTTTACAACATCCTGAACGCCTGCCCCGATCTGTACGAACAAACCATCCTGTTGAATGGCGTTTCCAAAGCCTATTCGATGACGGGCTGGCGTATTGGCTACGCGGCGGGCCCGGCCAAGCTGATCAAGGCGATGGAAAACATCCAGTCGCAATCCACCTCCAACCCGACTTCGATCTCGCAAGTGGCCGCCGAAGCCGCGCTAGTGGGCAGCCAGGATTGCATCAAGCCGATGCTGCAAGCGTTTAACCAGCGCCACGAATTTGTGGTGAACAAGTTCAACAGCATCCGCGGCCTCAAATGCCTGGTGGCAGGTGGCGCGTTCTACGCCTTTGTCGACGCGCGCGAGGCGATCAAACTGCTGGCCGCTGAAGGCAAAATCAGCGAAGCCACCGATCTGGCGCTGGGCGCTTATCTGCTTGATACGCAAGACGTGGCCGTGGTGCCGGGTTCGGCCTTTGGCGCGGAAGGCTACTTCCGCATTTCGTTTGCCACCAGCATGGGCAACCTGGAAAAAAAAGCGTTGGGGCGGATTGAGAAGGCGTTGAGCTAAAGGCCAATGAATCGAGGGGCGAGCGTCGCGGTGGCGCTTGCCCCTTTTTATTTGCGGCCACTTCAAGGCTCGCTGGCATCCGCAAAGTCGATATATTGCGGGGGCACCGCCAACGTGAGCCACACTCCGTTTTCCGACCGGTAGAAGACCTTGCCGTCGCGCTGCATGGCTGCGGTGTCTACCGTTAAAACCACTGCACGCCCATGGCGCGCCCCCACCGTAGTCGCCGTGGCAACATCCTGCGACAAATGCACATGCTGACGACTACCCGGCCGCAGCCCTTGCTCACGGATCGAATCCACAAAACGCGTTGCCGTGCCATGAAACAGCATGGCGGGAGGCTCCACGGGAGCCAGCGCCAGATCGATCGCCACCGAATGCCCCTGACTGGCGCGTATCCGTGACTGATCTTCATTCAGTGCAAAGCGCTTCTTGTCACTGGTGGCCACAATTTCCAATACCGTGGGTCGATCCAGTTGCGCACCGTACTGACGTGCCAGCTCAATTAGCTCATCAAGATCAGCCCAGCCGTTGGCGTCCAGAGTTAATCCAATCTGCTCGGGTTTGTGGCGTAAAACCAGACTTAGAAATTTGCTTTGCGATTCCAGACGCGACGACATTCAAGATTTCCAGAAATTGAACAAATAGCAAGACGTTGCCGCCAACTATACCAACCATGCCGCAGCCCAGCGTCATTCTAGTGACCTGATTAAGGCCGGCTTTACGCCACGCCCAACCTGCTGAATGTGGCTTTGGTATACGCCAGGCGGAACCCGGCACGTTCGGCATTGCGCGCGCTAACGTTGGCGGGGCGCACCGAGACGCTAGCCAGAGCGCAGCCCGCCTGGCGCGCGGCCGTTAACCGCGCCTGCAATAACGCGGTTTGCACCCCGCGCTGCCGCCATGCCGGTACGGTACTGGTAATCGATAGATACGCCACGGCGCCGCCCGGCGTCGGTAACAAGCTAAGCCCTGCGGTGCCTGCGATCTGGCCGTCGATGCGCGCGGCAAATAGTTGGGTGTCGGCGCGCAGCACCGCAATTTGCGCCAATGCGCGTAGCAAACTCACCGGCCGCGCGGTGGCCTGGACGGCGAAACCCGCAATGCAGTGCTCGATAAATACCTCATCCGCCAGCTGCGAGCCGCTAAGGATTTCAATATCGGGATAATCAGTGACCGCCGTATCCGCTTCGGACAGCGGCAGCACATAGCTATTGCTGAACGCGTTGACGTGATAACCGCGCGCCGCCAGCAGCGGCAGGATGGAGGCATCGGCATGCGGGCAGACGTCGATTTCGACGGGCAGGCCCAGCTCGGCGTAGCCCGCTTCCAGCTGCGCCAACGCGGCGGCGCTCACCGGCGCGCCCATGGCAATGCCGGTAACGTGGTTCAGCTTGCGGCCAAACTCGGGCAGCGTAAACGCCGCGATGCCATTGGCGATCTCTTGCGTGCGGACCGCGGTATTGCCGGACAGCTGCTGCAGCGCGGTGACTTGCTGGAATAGATGTTGGGCCTCGGCGTGTTCAAGGGTGGCGGCGAGTTCGGCGTGGGTAACGATCATGTCGGTCGAGTTTATGAATGAGGTGGGCGGCAGCTGAGATTGAAGCATGAAGTCGCCACTGTTTCATCCTGCATACCATAACGTCAGCCAGGATGTTAAATAGCGCCGCCTTAGCGCCCCTTCGGTGGGGTCAGTTCCTTGCCTTTGAAATCGCACACGTCATTGACCACACAGCGCCAGCATTCCGGACGGCGTGCCTTGCAGACGTAGCGGCCGTGCAGAATCAGCCAGTGGTGGGCATTGAGCAGAAATTCGGGCGGGGTGACTTTCAGCAGCTTGTCTTCGACCGCACGCACGTCCTTGCCTGGGGCCAGGCCGGTACGGTTGCCGACGCGAAAGATATGCGTGTCGACCGCCAGCGTGGGGTGGCCGAAAGCGGTATTCAACACCACGTTTGCGGTTTTGCGGCCGACGCCGGGCAGCGCTTCGAGTGCTTCGCGCTCTGCTGGCACTTCGCCACCGTGTTGTTCCAGCAGGATGCGACAGGTTTCCAGCAGGTGTTTGGCTTTGCTGCGATACAGGCCAATGCTCGAAATATAAGATTCCAGCCCCTCTTGCCCCAGCGCCAGGATGGCGGCCGGCGTATTGGCCACGGGAAACAAGCGGCGCGTCGCCTTGTTAACGCCCACATCGGTGGCTTGCGCCGACAACAGCACCGCAGTCAGCAGTTCAAATGGCGTGGTGTAGGCCAGTTCGGTGGTCGGGTTCGGGTCGAGTTCGGCCAGGCGCTGGTAAAAGATGCGGCGCGTTTCTTTGTTCATAACCGGTCCAGGCTCACCTGTTCGATGGCGCCCAGGTTGCGGCCCAGAAAGCGCTCGCCCACATTGCGGAAGTTGAGCGGTACGTCAGTCACAAAATAGCGGTAATCGGGCATGCAGCGTTGCGTGTTAGCCAGGCCTTGTTGTTGCAGCAATTCGGCGGTCTGGTCGGCGATGGCGATAGCGGAATCCACCAGTTTCAGGTCGCCGGTCATGCTGGACAGCATGGGCTTGAGCAGCGGGTAATGCGTGCAGCCCAGCACCAGCGTGTCGATCTGCTCAACAAACACCGGCTTCAGATATTCCTGCGCAGTCAGGCGCGTGACCGGGTGATCCAGCCAGCCTTCTTCCACCAGCGGCACAAACAGCGGGCAAGCTTGCGAATACACGCGGCAATCCGGGTCCATCTGGTGGATGGCGCGCGCATAGGCGTTGCTGTTGATGGTGGTGGGGGTGCCGATCACACCAATGCCGCCGGTTCTTGATTCAGCCACGGCGCACAGCGCGCCCGATTCGATGACGTCCAGCACCGGCAGAGGGCTGATTTCGCGCACTTTTTTCAGCGGCGACAGCAGCCATGGTGTTACAGGCGATGATCAACATCTTGACGTTCTGCCGCTGCAAAAAGTCGACGATCTGCAGGGTGAAATGCTCGATGGTGCTGGTGGATTTAACGCCGTAGGCACGCGGGCGGTATCGCCAAAGTAGACGATGTTTTCAAACGGCAAGCGGTCCATCAAAGCACGTACCACGGTCAGCCCGCCCACGCCGGAATCAAAAAAAACGCCGATGGGATGCGAAGGAAGTGATGTGGCCATGATGCAAACGCTCGCTGCGAAAGAGCGCGATTCTACCATGCGGCATGCGCGCAGAAAGCGGGTTTGTAAGGCAGAACAGCGGCCGGATGTTAACGGCTGGCGACGGTGCCGGACTGGCCCCAGGCAAACAGGTTTTTTTTCCAGGCGCCGTACACCATATTCGGATATTCCGGGCGGCCCAGGCTGCCGTTATAGCGCCCCAGCGCGCGGAACAGATCGCCGTTTTCGATATCCAGATAGTGGCGCAGGATGGTGCAGCCGTAGCGCAGATTGGTGTTCATATCAAACAGGTTTTGCTGCGGCGTGCCAATCTGGCGCTGCCAGAACGGCATAACCTGCATCAAGCCACGCGCGCCGACCGATGAGATTGCATAACGGTTGAAGCCGCTTTCGACATTGATCAGCCGAGCACCATTTGCGGATCGAGCCCGGCACGGGTGGCTTCGTATTGCACCGAGGTCAGCAACTTGCGGCGCATGAATTCGTCGGGAATCTTGCGCGCCAGCCGATTTGACATATCGGTCAGCCAGACCTGGCCCATGGCCGCGTTATCGAACACCAGACGTGGCTGTACGCCGTCATCAATCGAACGGGCCATGGACGACTGCACCGAGGCCGACAGCGCTTCTTCTTCTTGCGCGCCTGCCCACACATGCGTCGATAACAGTGCAAATAAACAAGACGTTAAGACTTTTTTTCACAACCAACCACAACCCTGCCAGAAGCGTCCAAATTTAAGGCTGACGGCCACGCTGGTCAATGGCCTGCCAGCAGTCGCATCATGCCGCCGGGCGTTCAAAGCGGAAGCACTGATGAATGCGCTTGTTGCGGAAATCTTCAGGTATCGACTCAGCGTGATATCGGTGCACAACGGTTCCAGTGCGGCATCCAGCTTGAACGTGCGCAAGTTATTGGAGAAATACAACACGCCGCCCGGATGCAACATATCCAGACACGTCTCCACCAGCCAGCGATGATCGCGCTGGATATCCAGCACGCCCTGCATCTTTTTGGAATTGGAAAACGAGGGCGGGTCCAGCACGATCAAATCGTACAGCCAGCCACCATCACGGCTTTCTTCCAGGTATTGCAGCACGTCGGTGCGCACGCGGCGATGTTGCGGGCCTTCAAAACCGTTAAGCGCCATATTGCGCGCGGTCCAGTCCAGATAAGTGTTCGATAGATCGACCGACGTGGTGGCTTGGCCCCGCCCGCAGCGGCATAGACCGAGAAGGCGCCGGTGTAGCAGAACAGATTGAGCACGCGGCGACCGGCGCTTTCTTCGCGCACACGTTGGCGCGTATTGCGGTGATCCAGAAACAGCCCGGTATCCAGATAGCCTTCCAGGTTAACCAGAAACTTGAGGCCCTGCTCCATCACCACGTATTCGTGCGCGGTGTGGTCGTCATCGTCAAACTGGTTTTTTTCTCGTACTGGCTGTCACCCTTCTGGCGCTGGCGCGTCTTGATGGTGACGTTGTCCTCGGGAATGCCCAGCGCTTCGGCCGTGGCGTACCAGATATCGGCCAGCCACGCTTCGTGGTCTTCGTCGGTCTGCACCCAGCCTGTGTCGTATTCCTGCAGATTGGCGCGGCCGTCGTACCAGTCAACGATGACCGGAAATTCGGGCACGTCGCGGTCGTACACGCGAAAGCAGGACAATTCATTGCGCCGCGCCCATTTGCTCCAGTGTTTGAAGTTTTTTTGGCGAGACGATTACGGTAGCTGGTGATATCAGACATCAGAGTGCTTCTTTCAAATGCCACCGCCGCCCGGAGCAAAAGCGCGCGGGCGGCGGCGGTCGTAAATCAATCAAACAGATCCAGCCTGCGGCCGCGCTATCAGAACAGCTTAGCCGCCGCGGTTGGACATATGCCAGCTCACCAGACGCTCAAACACGGGCGCGGGCACATATTGCCCCACCACGTCTTTCCAGCCATCCGGCCCGACCAGGCCTTTTACCATCGTAGAACTGACTTCGGCGATTTCTCGCGGCGGCATCAAAAAAAGATGGTGTCGATATGCGGTGCCAGATCGGCATTCACATAACGCATTTTGCGTTCGAATTCATAATCTGCGGCTTCGCGGATGCCGCGAATAATGTAATCGGCATTGCGATCACGCGCGTAATCCACCAGAAACCGGTTCTCAAATATTTCTACGCGCAAATTGGGCAAATGCTGTGTGGCTTCACGCAGCATGGTCACGCGTTCTTCCACGCTAAAGGTATAACGTTTGTCCGGATTTTCACCGATGGCCACGATCATTTCGTCAAACAGGCGCACGCCGTGTTCGATCATCCACAAATGACCATTGGTGACTGGATCAAAGCTACCGGCATAAACGGCACGCCGCATGATGCATTTCCCCTCTGAACGCGAGCCGCCACTATACCATCAGCAGACATTAATCTAAGATCAGTCGCACAATTCTCAAAAAAGTAATCCGGGGGCCCGTCATGTTGCGTAAGTCGCTGTTTGCATTGAGCTTGATCGCCACACCCGTAGTACATGCCGATATTGTCATCGGCGAATCGGTTCCCACCACTGGTATCGCTGCGGATACCGGCAAGGCCCTGGCACTGGGTGCCTCTATCTATTTTGGTCGGGTTAATGCGCAAGGCGGCATTAATGGTGAGCCAATCAACCTGATTACCAAAGACGACGGTTACAACCCCATCCGCACGCTGGCTAATACCCAGGCCTTGATCGACAACGATAAAGCCGTGGCATTGATTGGTTATTACGGCACCCAACCGATGCAGGAGTTGCTTAATTCAAAGCAACTGGAAACAGCGGGTATTCCGCTGGTGGGCGCATTTACCGGGGCCGAATCGGTGCGCAATCCGGGCAGCCCGTATTTCTTTCAGACGCGCGCCGGTTATACCCAGGAAATTGAAAAAAAATCGTCGCCCTGCTTAAAGACCATCTGGGCGTAAATCGCATTGCGGTGGTCGCGCAGAAAGATGGTTTTGGCCAGGCCGGTTATACCGCGCTCAAGGCCGAATTGGCCAAGCGCAATATGCAACTGGCGGGTGAAGCATGGTATGACCGCGTGACCGGCGATACCAGCGAAGCCGCCACCGCCATGACCAAGGTAAACGCCGATGCGGTGATCCTGATTGCGATTTCAAAACCGGCCGCTACGTTTTTTAAAGAAATTCCGTGATCAAGGCGGCACCTCGCAGGTTTATGGTTTGTCCGCCATTCAATACGACGATGTGATTCGCGCCGTGGGCAAGAGCAGCGCCAGCGGTCTGGGTTTGTCGCAAGTGTTTCCTGCACCCACCAATGCGCAACTCAAAGTAATCCGCGACTTCCAGAAAGATGCAGAGCCGTTCCTTAAAGCGGATGAATATCCGACTTATGCGTTGCTGGAAGGTTATATGTCGGCCCGCATTCTGGTTGAAGCGCTCAAGCGCGCAGGCAAAAAATCCCAATCGGGCCAGCGTTTTTTTTACCGCGCTGAGCAATATGAAGAAGTTTGATCTGGGTGGTTATTCCGTTGATTTCAGCAATCCGCGCCGCAATGGCTCCAACTTTGTTGAACTGACGATGATTTCGCCCACCGGTACGCTCAGCCGCTAAGCTCAGCTCCGGCGCAAGCCATATCCGACAGCAAAACCGGCCTCTGGCCGGTTTTTTTTGTTGCCGGGTGGCCTGGCACACTGGCTCACGTTGGGCCGCATGTCTGATGACGCGGCGCCTATCCCCACCCGGGCATTCGATGTCCGCACAAGGAGCAAAGCATTATGAAAAAAACGTAACCAGGTTCTGGCCGGCGGTTTGCTGGCGCTGTCACTGCTGGGTGCCCACGCATGGGCCGACGATATGGCCACCATGCAACCGCAAACCAGCGCCAATGGTGCTGAATATGTCAGCGGTGGCGTTGGCGATGAAGAAATGGCGCAGCTCAAATCAGTGGAAAAGGATTACAACATGCGCTTGCTGTTTACCGGGCGCGATGGTGAATATCAGTCCGGCGTAAAAGTGCAGGTCACTGATGCCAAAGGCAATGTAGCGCTGGATACCACCACCAGCGGGCCGTATCTGCTGGCCAAGCTGCCAGCAGGCCGCTACAAGGTGAACGCGCAGCTGGATGACGCGCAGCAAACCCGCACCACCGTAGTTAACGAGCGCGGGGCCAAGGAAGTGCACTTCGCTTGGTAATGGCGGATGCAAAATAGGGTGGGTCATGACCCACCATTCAAAGCCGTTGATGCGAACTCGGTAGCATCAAGACGCGGCATTGAGTGGTGGGGCATGACCCACCCTATTGTTAGTGCGGCAGATCTTCTGCGCGCAGCAGGCGGATATAGCCACCCGCCAGATCGATCAAGCCATCGTCGACCCAGGCGTTTAATTGTTTGTTGACCGATTCGCGGCTGGCGCCGACCAGATTGGCGACTTCTTGCTGCGTCAGTTTCAGATCAATCAACACGCCCCGATCAGTCTGATCGCCATGTTGCTCGCCCAGCGAACGCAGCATTTTGCCCAGTCGTTGCGGCAGATTCAAAAAAACAGCGTGTCTTGCAGCAGATCGTCCGCGCCACGCAGCCGTTGGCACAAGGCGGCGATCAATTGGCGCATCACTTTGGGATGCGATTCCAGATAGTCCATCACCGATTCGCGGCGCAGCACCAGCAGCTCACACGGTTCCAGCGCTTCGACGCTGGCAGAACGCATGCCGCCATCCAGCATCGCCAGCTCACCAAAGACCTCGCCCGCCTCCAGCAGACACAGCGTGGCTTCGCGACCGTCCTCAGTACTGCGCACCACCTTCAGCCGGCCATGCAGCACTGCAAACATCTCGTCGCCCGGCGTGCCCTGGGCCACCACCGTGGTCTTGGCGCGCACGGCGCGTAATTCCGCGTTCTGGCCCAAACCTTCGAGTTCGTCTGCAGTCAGCTCGCAAAACAGCGTGCTACCGGACAGGAGTTTTGCTTTATCCATATGAATACAAAGGCTGCTGGTATGAAAACCCCGCCATTCTGCACCAAATCGGCCGGGCGTGTACGTTACGTTGCATTACGCTGGCAACACGGCAGGTACAAAGCGCGGGCGGCCTCAGGCGATCGTGACGATTACCGGCGTATGGTCCGACGGACGCTCGGCTTTGCGCGGTTCTTTATCGATTACGCAAGCGTTGAGTCGCTCTTTAAGTGCTTTGGAAATCAACAAATGATCGATACGCAAACCGGCATTGCGTTTAAAGGCAAACAGGCGGTAATCCCACCAGCTGAACGATTTTTTCGGGCTGCTCAAATTCGCGGAATGAATCGATCAAACCCAGCGCCAGCAATTGGCGGAATGCCGCACGTTCCGGAGCCGACACCAGCACTTCGCCCACCCATTTGGCCGGATCATGCACATCGCGATCTTCCGGCGCGATGTTGTAATCCCCCGCCAGAATCAATTCAGGATATTGCTTGAGCTCGCTCGCCACGTAATCGGTCAGGGCCTTGATCCAGCGCAGCTTGTAAACGTATTTATCTGAAGCCAGCGCCTGGCCATTAACCACATAGGCGCAAATAAAGCGGATGCCATTGACGGTCGCGGCAATGACGCGGCGTTGTTCGTCATCAAAGCCGGGGATATTGACGACTACGTCTTCCAACGGCGCACGGGCAACGATGGCCACGCCGTTATAGGTTTTCTGGCCAATAAAGGCGACGTGATAACCGGCGGCTTCCAGCTCTGCTTTGGGGAAGGCGCTGTCTTCCAGCTTGGTTTCCTGCAGTGCCACCGCGGTTAATTCCGGATTGGCCGCCAGCCATTCCAGTAACTGCGGCAAACGCACTTTGAGGCTGTTGACGTTCCAGGTCGCAAATTGCATGGAGGAATTCCGCTCGGACAAAAAAAGGCGATTCTACCGCGCGCCTATTGGCTGACGGTATTGATCAATACGGTGACGTCATCGATCTGCATAGTCAGCAACCAGTCACGACGACTCTGGCTGCAGAGCGGCAAGGCGGTCTCGGCAGTCCAGCGCTCGCCCTGACGGGCAAACCTGAACTGGTTCGGCCCCATCTCCATGCCATTCATTTGCCACGACGCCGTGGCCGCTTTGATGGCGCTGCCTCCAGCACCAGATCGACTGGATGTGCGCCACTCAGAGGCTGCGTGGTGCTGACACGGTAGTGCGCGCCGTTGACCAGTATGCTGCAGCCGCGTTGCAGATCGGAACATCCCAGATGCAACGCGGGGGTAGCGGCAGGCTTGCCCAGGCTTAACCACCCCTGATTCCACGCCACAAACAGCAACACCACCACAATGCCCGCCAACGCGGCCCACGGCGCGCGCGGTTTCATTGCCACGCCCCGCTCAGTTGGCCGATGCCATGAGCACCGTGCTGCAACGCTGTCGGCAAATCAGTGGATGCCAGGCCGCCAAGCGCATACAGCGGAAACGGCCAGCCCACATGCATCAACGCCTCAAAGCCATCCCAACCCAGCGGCACATGATCGTGGCTGGCGGTGGGTAAAACATGACCCAGCATCGCGTAATCCACACCGATGTGCTGCGCATGCTGCAATTCAGTCGCGTTGTGCACGGAGGCCCCTACCCAATCCAGGCCGCGTGGCCGCGCCTGCAATGCGGACGCGCGCTGCACGCTCAGATGCACGCCATCAGCCTGCAACTCGCGCGCCAGATCGATATGGTTATGCAACAGAATGCGGCCGCCTGCGGCTTGCACCGGTGTGATCACGCGCTCAGCCAGCGTGGCAAAATCCGACGGCGCCAACTGCGGTTCGCGCAAGATCAGCCACAAAGGCGCCGCTTGCGTCAGGCGTTGCGCCAGCCGCTGCAGCCAGACCTGCTCACCCAGCCCGGCCACATTGGACAGCGCCAGCTGGGGCGGCAATTGCAGGCCGCGCATGATGGGGCCGTTGGCGGGCAGGATGGGCGATACGGTCAGATCACGCGGCGCTTGCCAGGCAAACTGCTGGCCTTCCCGCGCTTCAAACGCGCCGTCCCATGCGGTGACCCGAAAAAAAATGCAGGCGCACGGTAGCGTGCGGATAGACAAAGCGCTGGGTCAGCCACGGCGTGGCCGCGGTCACAGTAATGCCCATTTCTTCGTGCAATTCGCGTTGCAGCGCTTGCAAAGCGGTTTCGCCGTCTTCAAGCTTGCCGCCCGGAAATTCCCAGTAGCCGGCATAGGGTTTGCCCGCTGGACGGCTGCCGAGCAAGAACTGACCATTGGCCCGCAACAGCACACCCACCGCCACGTCCACTACCTTGCGTGCGTCGCTCATGCTGTGACCACCTGGCGTGCCGTTAGAATTTGACAGTTTTCTTCGCGGTAAATAACAACTAACATCATCTTGCTTATCAACTTAGTAATAAAGCGGATCACGGCGGCTCATCGTGTCACAACAGGTTATTGAAATCCAGCCCGAAGCCGGCATGCGGCATTGGCAAAAAAAAGTGCTTGTCCTGGCGGCCGACGCCAGCACGGTTTGCACCATCATTGCCCCTTCCCCCGCGCGCATCGAAGACGACGTGGCCTATGGTCTGGGCCTAAATGTCCTGATCGTGCGCGACGGCACACGCCATTTGCTGCGCGGCGCACCCATGCAGGATACCCGCCGCCTGGCGCGCTTGCTGCTCGACAGCGGTCGGCCCACGTTTTTTTACCGAAGGCAAGATCAAACCGCTGGCTGACCTGAGCCCGGAAGACGCGGCCGATTACATGATCGCGGTGCCGCCGAGTTTATTGTGCGAACCAATCTGCCGCGCTTTTATCAAGAATTCCAGCCGGCGCAGGGCGAGCGCATCGATCTGCTGCAAGCGCTAGCGCGCCCGCTCAGCCGCGCCAGTTAAGCCAGCTCGCCCCCCGCGCTGGCTTAATGTCTGCCCGCCCAGTCGCGCGCAAACTGCCATGCAATACGCCCGCTGCGGGCGCCGCGCCCCAAGGCCCATTGCAGCGCCTCGCGCTCCACTTCGTCGGTCCAGTCCGGCACGCCAAACTGCGCCAGCCAATGCCGCGCCGCAGTCAGATATTCCGGCTGGCTAAAGCCATAGAACGATAGCCACAGCCCAAACCGCTCAGACAAGGCGATCTTTTCTTCGATGGCCTCGGCAAAGTGGATTTCATCGCCCACATGGCGGGTTTGCTCGTTCTCGGCAAAGTATTCCGGCACCAGATGGCGGCGGTTTGAGGTGGCGTAAATCAGCACATTGGCGCTCGGTGCCGCAATCGAACCATCCAGCGCAGTCTTCAACGCCTGATAGCCGTAATCGCCTTCTTCAAAGGACAGATCGTCGCAGAACACCAGGTATTTTTTCTGCACGCTCGGCCACCTGCGCCACGATATCGGGCAGATCGGTCAGATGCGCCTTGTCGACTTCGATCAAACGCAGGCCGGTATCGCTGTAGGCATTCCACGCCGCCTTGACCAGCGAGGATTTGCCACAGCCGCGCGAGCCGGTCAGCAGCACGTTGTTGGACAGTTTGCCCTGCACAAACTGACGCGTGTTTTCCACCAGCTTGTGTTTTTTTGCGGCTCGATATTCTGCAGATCCGCCAGATCAATCCGGTGGATATGTTTAACCGCTTGCAGATAACCGCGGCCATCGCGCTGGCGCCAGCGAAACGCACTGGCCGACCAGTCCACGGCCTCGGGCGGCGGCGGCAAGGTGGCATCCAGCCGCTGGATCAGCGCTTCAAGCTGGCCAGTCAGTTTCTCAAAATGTTCAGCAAGCGGGTGCGTCATGGCAGGCGGGTCCTGAGCGGGGATAAAAGTGAGGATGGAATCACGAAAGCATACATTTTTTTTACGCGCACCAGCCAGACGCATCACCGTGCACCGCTTTGAAAAATTTTCCAATATGCTGTTTTTTTATTACGATTTTATAAAGCCGTCGATTTGACCATGCACCAACGCGTCTGGTAAATTGCTCCACGCTGCACCGGCATAGGCTGGTTGCAGACGTAGTTGTGTCAACAGGCCGGCACCGGCAGCGGTGTCCGCGCGGCAGGAGACGACACTCCTGCAACGAGGTGTCTGACAAGCAGACGCCACCTGCACATGACGTAGTTAGTGAACCCTTCTGATCAGGAGATCGCCATGCGATTCGACTTTTTTTTGAAGGCTTAGCGAGTACGGTCAACGATGCGTTGATTAGTTTATTCCGGGCCTTCAACCCCTCCCCCGTTCTGGATGACGCCGCAGCGAGGTCACTCGCTCTTGAGATCGCAGAACCGTTCCGGTAGCTATCGGAATGAAGCAAGGACGTTGAAGTAACAATAAGGGGCCCACGGGCCCCTTTTTTTTGCGTCTGGCGCCAAGCTACGGCTTATGGGGCTTTATGCCCGGCCATGCATTGCTGCAGGCTGATCGGATCTTTTTTTTGCGCCCACTTCGAGCACGCAATTGCCGTTGCCGAATTTCAGATACTGCGGGCCCGAGGCCGCTGCGGTGCCGCCTTCGCCTGCTTTGGCCGCCAGCGCA
>BBFD01000040.1 GCA_001313065.1 Silvimonas sp. JCM 19000 | reverse complement strand
CCGGGCACCGCCAGCGTACGCTGCGCGGCAAGATCGAGTTCGGCAAACAACTTGCCGGCTTGATAGATGCGTACATGCGTAGCGCCATCGCTGCGCCAGGCCAGCGTGGCCAGCACAACGACGGCGCTGGCCGCCAAAGCCGTGATCAACCAGTCGCCAGGCCGCAGCAATTGGCGGTTAAAGCCCCGCATACTGTTCTCGATGCCGCACCAGAACCTGACGGTTAGGCGCAAAGTGGCGACCGAGTTGTTCGGTCAGATAGACCGAGCGATGCTGGCCGCCGGTACAACCGATGGCGACGGTAACGTAACTGCGCTGGTCGCGATCAAATTCGGGAATCCAGCGTTCGAGAAAACCGATGATATGGGTCAGGTATTTGCCGACGGATTCCTGGCGCTGCAAAAAAAATCGATGACCAGGCGGTCTTTGCCGGTTAGCGGCCGCAGTACCGGGTCGTAATGCGGGTTGGGCAAACAGCGCACATCAAACACAAAGTCGGCATCCAGCGGCAAACCATGCTTGAAGCCGAACGACTCAAAAAATAATGGTCAAGCGCGAGCGATCCAGCCCGACAAAATCGCGCACCCAGGCGCGCAATTGGTTGGCCGACAAGCCGGTGGTATCAACGCGATGCGCCGCGTTGGCAAAGTACTCGAGCATTTCGCGCTCGAGCATGATGGCCTCGCTCACCGTCAAATGGCCGGACGCCAACGGATGGCTGCGGCGGGTTTCGGAGAAGCGTTTGACCAATGTTTCGGTGCTCGACTCCAGAAACAACAAGCGTACGTCTTTGCGTACCGCCTGCAGCGCTTGCAGATGTTCGGGGAAAGCCGAAAAGTTATGCGCGCTACGCACATCAATCGCGATGGCGACTTTGGGGTAGCCGTCCTCATCCAGCAAGGCCACGGTTTGCGGCAGCAGCGGCGAGGGCAGGTTGTCTACGCAGAAATAGCCCAGATCTTCCAGCGCCCGTAGCGCGACGCTTTTGCCCGCGCGGACAAGCCGGAAAGCAACAGGACGTGTTGAACGCTCATTCGCCCAATTCCATAAAGCGCTGATGCCGTTCAATGAATTCACGCGTGGAATCGATACCGCGCAATTGCAGGATGTAATTGCGCACGGCCGCTTCAACCAATACGGCCAGGTTACGCCCGGCCGCCACGGGGATCACCAGTTTGCGCACTTGCACGCCAAGGATTTCTTGCGTGGCGGCCTGCATTTGCAAGCGATCAATCGGCGCCAGCGTTTCGCCTCCGGCTTTAGCCAGATGCACGATCAATTTGAGGGTCTTTTTTTTGGGGCGGACTGCGGTTTCGCCAAAAAATAGTGCGGATATTCAGCACGCCAATCCCGCGCACTTCCAGAAAATCGCGCAGCATGGGCGGACAGCGGCCTTCGAGCATTTCGGGGTTGGTGCGATAAACCTCGACCACATCATCGGCCACCAGGCCGTGGCCACGCGAAATCAATTCCAGCGCCAATTCGCTTTTACCCATCGATGATTCACCGGTGAGTAATACGCCCACTTCAAGCACGTCCAGAAATACGCCGTGCAAATGGGTTGAGACCGCCAGCGCCTTGGATAAGTAATAGCGCAACACATCCATCAAATACGGCGATTGCTCGCTGGACGTCAGCAAGGGCACATGATGCGCTCGGCGCCTTCTTTTAATGCCTCGGGTACGGGTTGGCTATTGGCCACCACCATCAGCGCCATTTCATTGGCAAACAGACGTTGTACCGATTCTTTTTTTGCGCATCAGCTCAGGCCTGAAAGTAATTCACTTCGGCAATGCCAGCACCTGCACCCGATTGGGGTGGATGAAGTTCAAATGCCCCACCAGAGCCAGCCGCGGCTTTTGCTCGGCGGCATCGTTGGTTAACAGATTATTGGCACCGGATTGACCCGCAACCCAGGTCAGCCGGAGTTTTTTCCGCGTTATCGATGAACAGTTGTCTAACGGTAATCTGCGGCATACGGCTCCCACGTCGTAATCAATTTCCACGCGGCCTGTACGTCGGTGACTTCTGCCAGTTGTTCGCGCACGGTTTTATCAGAGAACAATTGCGCCAGCTCAGACAAAATCTGCAAATGCAGATCGGTTGCATTGGCTGGCACCAGCAATACAAAAAATCAGGCTCACCGGTTTGCCGTCGGGCGCATCGAATGGAATCGGCGATTTAAGCCGGATAAACGCGCCGCTGGCTTCTTTGAGGCCTTTGATCCGGCCGTGTGGAATAGCGACGGCCTGGCCCAGCCCGGTTGAACCAAGTTTCTCACGCGCAAACAGGCTATCGAACACGACACTGCGTGCAATGGCATGGCTGTTTTCAAACAGGATACCCACCTGTTCAAAAACGCGTTTCTTGCTGCCGACATCCATGTCTAAAAACAGATTGCTGGCAGGCAGAATTCTGGAAATCAGGCTCATAGGATTTTGCCGATTCGTCGTGCCGCGGCGCCGGTGGATGACCGGCCTGGTGCGGCAAATTGCGGGGAATCGGATTAGCCGGTCCGCCGCGCGAAAGTTTCGTCCCGATTTTAGCGCAGCATTTATTTATGCGCTGCAGCAAATCAGGGTGGGTGCTGCATCAGAAAACAGCGTGTACAAAAGCAGGGCCAGAGCGCCACGTCGGCAATTGTACAGCGGTGTTTAATAATGAAAAACGGGAACCATAGATAATGGTTCCCGTCCGTTGCGTCAAGCGCACGCCGCGCTTAGTGGCTTACTGAATCACACTTCATCCGGTTCTTCAGCCGTCTGCTGCCGTTTGATGCTGTCACCGCGATGGTCCATCAGACACTCCTTGTGCTTGACGATCTGGCGGTCGAGTTTGTCGACCAGCAAATCAATGGCGGCGTACATGTCTTTGTCGACTGCCTCAACATGAATATCTTTTCCGCGTACGTGAACGGTCACGTCGGCCTTCTGCTGTAGTTTTTTTTCTACAGAGAGAATCGCGCTCACGTCTACCACCTGGTCGAAATGCCGCGTTACCCGGTCAAGCTTGCTGGTGATGTAGTCCCGGATGGCGGGGGTCACTTCGAGGTGATGTCCGCTAATGTTGAGGTTCATGGCGATCTCCTTCTGGTTAAGCCACTGGTCCGTAGCCCGCCCAGAGACAGGCGCAGCTACAGGTTTTTGCGCAGATTGACAGGGGGTACGTTCATCCCCTCCCGGTACTTGGCAACGGTTCGTCGCGCAACCACGATCCCTTGCCCTGACAGCGCCTCCGCAATGGCGCTGTCTGATAACGGCCTGGTCTTGTCCTCGTTGTTGATCATCTGGCGGATCAGCGCTTTGATGGCTGTCGCGGAGCACTCGCCGCCCGCCTCCGTTTCCACATGACTACCAAAGAAATACTTGAATTCCAGCAACCCGCGTGGGGTCATCATGTACTTCTGCGTCGTTACCCGAGACACCGTCGATTCGTGCAGATCAAGCACTTCGGCGATATCGCGCAATACCAGTGGCCGCATGGCCACTTCACCGTGTTCAAAAAAAAGCGCGTTGGCGTTCTACGATGGCCTGTGCCACGCGCAAAATGGTTTCAAACCGCTGCTGCACACTCTTTACGAGCCATTTGGCTTCTTGCAGTTCCCGAGCCAGGACACCGCCTTCACTGCGCTGCAGGATATCTGCATAAACCTGGTTCAATCGCAGCCGGGGCATGGCTGACGGATTAAGCCGGACCGTCCACTGACCTTTGTATTTCTGTACCAGGACATCAGGCACCACATACCGCGGCGTCAAGGCAGCCCACTGTGCGGCGGGCCGGGGATTGAGCGAGGTAATGACGCCTTGTGCGGCTTTAAGCGCCGCGTCGTCACATTTCAGTAATCGTTTTAACTTAGTGTAGTCGCGGGCCGCGAGTAAATCGAGATGCTGCGCCACGATCACTTGCGCCAGTTGTCTGGCCGCACTGTCGGGCAACAAGCGCAGTTGCATCAGCAGCGCCTCGGCCGTACCACGCGCGCCCACGCCGACCGGTTCCATTTGCTTGAGCCGCGCCAGCGCTACCGCCAGGTCATCCACTTCAAGCTCTAACTGAGTGACGATCTCGGCTGGAATTTGTTCCAGCAATTCTTCGAGGTCGATCGGCAGCAGGCCTTCGTCATCGAGTGCATCGATCAGGAAGGCCAGCGCAGCGTGGTCTCGCGGCGGCAGGTGCAGCACGCCTGCTTGTTCCAGCAAATGCTCGCGCAGCGTGATTTCGCGCGCCACTTGCGTGGTGGGATCAAAGTCGTCGTCATCGTCGCCGTTGCCGCGCGTGCCGCTGCCAGAGCCCCAGTTTTCGCCGTCGCCGTGGTCGTCGTTGTAATCGCGTTGATCGTCGTTGCTGGATTCAGTATTGCCCTCGGCCGGGGCGTCGCCGCTGCTGCCGTTGTCGTGCTCCAACAGCGGGTTTTCCAGCAGATAGCGGTCGATTTCCTGCTGGAAATCGAGCGTGGAAAGCTGCAGCAATTTGATCGATTGCTGCAGTTGGGGCGTCAGATTGAGCTGCTGCGACAGCCGCAGTTGCAAGGATTGCTTCATGCGACCTTGTGATAAGCAGTAATGAGTAGAAGATCGCGCTGCATGATGTCGAGTCTGGCAATTACATGCGGAAGTGTTCGCCCAGATAAACCTTGCGCACTTGTTCGTTGGTGACGATTTCTGCGGGGTGGCCCGAGGCCATCACCGCGCCTTCGGAAATGATATAGGCGCGATCGCAGATGCCAAGAGTCTCACGCACGTTGTGATCGGTGATCAATACACCAATACCCCTGTCCCGCAGGTAGGCAATGATGCGCTGGATGTCCATCACGGCAATCGGGTCGACCCCGGCAAACGGCTCGTCCAGCAAGATAAACCGCGGGTTAGCGGCCAATGCGCGGGCAATTTCGGCGCGACGGCGCTCGCCCCCGGACAGGCTCATGGCCGGGTTGTCGCGCAGGTGGCTGATGTGCAGTTCCTGCAACAATTCATCCAGCCTGGCATTGCGTTCTGTGCTGTCCTTGATATGCAGTTCCAGCACCGACAGCACGTTCTGCGCCACCGTCATCTTGCGGAAAATCGATGCCTCTTGCGGCAGATAGCCCAGGCCCAGTTGGGCGCGTTCGTGCATCGCCATATGGCCGATGTCCTGGCCGTTCAGGCGTATCTCGCCGCCGTCCATGGCGACCATGCCCACGATCATATAAAAGCTGGTGGTCTTGCCCGCCCCGTTCGGGCCAAGCAAGCCAACCACTTCGCCCGCGGCGACTTCGATGGTTACATCGCGTACCACGGTGCGTTTGCGATACCGTTTCATCAGGCCCTTGGCACTGAGCGAAAGCGGCGCGTTATCAGCCTGGATTGCGGTGGTCATTGGGCCTCACTGGCGCTGGTGGCGGCCGGGCGTGCTGCCGCAGCGGGCGCGCTGGCTTTTTTTCTTGGGCGTGATCGTGATGTTGACGCGACCGCCGCTCTTGCCTGTGGTTTTGGCTTCGTACTGATCGGTGTTGAGGTTGTAAGTGATGATGTCGCCGATCACTTCATCCTGATCCTTGTGCACATTGGCTTTGTCGATCAGCGTCAGCAGGCCGGTCTGGCCGTTGTAGTCATAACGCAGTGCTTCAGCGGTAATCCAGGTGCCATCATCGCCGCGCTCGCGGAACTTGACCGGATTGCCCTGGCCTTGCGAAAACTGATTGCCGTCGGCGTCCTGGCGGATGGTCAGCTTGTCCGAACGCAGCACCATACTGCCTTGCGTCACGATCACATTGCCGATGTAAACGCCGGTATTGGTTTTCTGGTCGAAATTGCCTGATCCGCCTGGATGTGGATTTTTTTCTTCGCGGTCAGCCTTGGCCGCGTGTGCGAGGCCGCTCGCCAGCAACAGACTTGCGATCAAAAGGCTAGCGAGTGCGCTTCGGTGGATCATAAATGGTGCTCACTTTCGATTTAAGAGTAACGGTCTGCTTCTGGGTGTCCGCCGAGAAACCCACACCACTGGCGCGGGAGGTGCCCATATCGGCCACCACTTCGGCGTCGGACCAGATCAGACCCGGGGTCGGGGCAAACCAGACCTGACGTCCGGTAATGATGAGTTTGGCATGTTGTTCATCAGGCTGCCGCGTCAGCACGGCGGTATCCGGCATCCACAGTTTTTCGCCCTTGTTGATGGACTGTGCCTGCGACGTCACCAGATCCATCCGCGGCTTGCCCGGCAGCGCATAGGTAAAGTGCGGGTTGTCGAACCAGGCCACGTCATCTTCGGTGATATGGCGCACGCGGTCGGCATCCAGCCGCTCGAACGGCTGGCCCGCTTCGTTAAAGCGCACGCTGTGCGTTTGCTGCACGATCAGGTCGGGCTCGTTATTGCGGTTCAGATGTTCCAGTGCGGGCAAGGACGCGGCGCTGTTGAGCAGCCACACCAGCAAGCCCAGCATGACGATCATCACCAAAGGCAAAAGGCGTTGTGACACGGAAACCCTTAGCGCAAATAGCTGGCCAGCACGCCTTCCAGCGTACCTTGCGCAGCCATGATGGTTTCACAAGCCTCACGCACCGCACCGTGACCGCCGCGCGCGGTGGTCACAAGCTGGGCGTGGCGACGGACAAATTCGGGGGCGTCGGGCACCGAGACCGCAAACGCAACGCGGGTCATCACCGGCAGATCAATCACATCGTCGCCCATATACCGCATTCTTCCGGCTTGAAGCCGGTGGCGTCCAGCAATTCGGCGAATGTTGCGCCTTTGTCACCAGAACCTTGATACACGTGCGTAATTTTCAGATTTGCGGCACGGTGCGCCACCAGTTTGGATTGGCGGCCCGTGATGATGGCGATTTCCACGCCGGTATTGGCCAGCATGCGTATGCCATGGCCATCCAGTGCATTGAAGGCTTTGATCTCTTCGCCTGCATCGGTATAGAACAGACTGCCATCAGTCATGACGCCATCAATATCAAAAAAATCATGAGCCGGACTTGCTTTGCGGCGGTGTTCATTAAACAGTTTTCCTTGATGAGAACAATCTGGCCCGAATGGGCGTCAGACCACACGCGCCTGGAGCAGGTCGTGCATATTGAGGGCACCCACCAACCGGCCTTCCTGCATCACCAGCAAGGCGCCGATGCGGCGCGACTCCATGATCAGTACGGCTTCGGCGGCCAGACGGCCCGCTTCGATCGTCACGGGGCCGGCGGTCATCACATCGGCAACGCAGGTGTGGTGCACGTCGATATTGCGGTCGAGCGCGCGACGTAAATCGCCGTCGGTAAAAAATCCCCACCAGCTTTTGATCTTCGTCCAGCACCGCCGTCATGCCCAACCTTTGCGGCTAATTTCCATCAGTGCATCGCGCACGGTGGTGGTGGTGTGCACCACGGGCAGGGCATCGCCGCGCCGCATGATATCGGTGACATGGATGAGCAAACGACGGCCCAGGCTGCCGCCCGGATGGGATTGGGCAAAGTCTTCAGCACCAAAACCACGTTCTTCCAGCAATGCCACTGCCAACGCATCACCCAGCGCCAGTGCCACCGTGGTGCTGGCGGTGGGCGCCAGATTGAGCGGACAGGCTTCCTGGCTGACGCTGGCGTCGAGCCACACCTGGGCTTCGCGGCCGAGCGTGGAATCGCGGTTGCCAGTCAGTGCAATGATGGGTACGCCCAGGCGCTTGAGGCTGGGCACGATGGCCAGCAATTCATCGCTCTCGCCTGAATACGACAAGGCGAGCACAACGTCTTGCGGCGTCACCATGCCAGATCGCCGTGGGCCGCTTCGCCCGGGTGCAAAAAAAACAGCGAGGGGGTGCCGGTGCTGGAGAGCGTGGCGGCAATCTTGCGCGCCACGTGGCCGGATTTGCCCATGCCTGTTACGGCCACGCGGCCCTTGCAGGCCAGCAATAGCTCGCAGGCATGGCCAAACGCAGCGTCGATACGGGCCGAGGCGGTATCGAGCGCGGCCGCTTCTACGGATAGCACGCGCCGGGCGCGGGCAATGAATCGGGAGTCTTGGGATGAGCTCATAGCCTCGCAGTATAAAAGAGCATGCAAGTCTCATGCCAGCCGCGTTGTTACGAACGGAGTCTGTGGGTATGCTGATGTGCACAAATTCCAGTCGAACCTGCACATGCCCATCCACCTGCACTCCGTGTTGCTGCTGTTGGCGGCCGCTGTCATTACCGTCGTTGCGTGTCGCAGTATCAAATTGCCCGCCATGCTGGGTTATCTGGTGGTCGGCATGTTTATGGGGCCGCATGCGCTGGGGCTGGTGGCCTCGTCCGAGAACGCCGATCACCTGGCTGAATTCGGCGTGGTATTCCTGATGTTCACCCTCGGGCTCGAATTTAATCTGGCGCGGCTGGTGGCCATGCGCCGCGTGGTATTCGGCTTGGTGCCAGCCAGGTGGCCGTGACGGCCTTGCTGGTTTGTGGGGTGACCTTGCTGGCTGGCGTGGAATGGAAAACCGGGCTGGCGCTGGGTGGCGCGCTGGCGATGTCTTCCACGGCGATGGTGTCGCGCCTGCTGGCCGAGCGCAATGAGATCAACGCGCCGCACGGCCAGAATGCCATCGGCGTCTTGCTGTTCCAGGATCTGGCGGTGGTGCCGCAACTGATCATGATCCCCGCCCTGAGCCGCCCTGGCCCCGAGATGCTGTACGCGCTGGGTCTGGCCGTGGTCAAGATCGGCGTGGTGCTGTTTTTGCTGCTTTATCTGGGGCAGAAACTGATGCGACCGTGGTTCAACATGGTGGCGCGCCAGCATTCCAGCGAACTCTTCATGATTAACCTGCTGCTGATCACGCTGGGCATTGCCTGGCTGACTGATCTGGCCGGGCTGTCGCTGGCGCTGGGGGCCTTTCTTGCCGGCATGCTGATCGCCGAAACCCAATACCGCTATCAGGTGGAAGACGATATCCGCCCGTTCCGCGATTTGTTGCTGGGTTTCTTCTTTATTACGGTCGGCATGAATCTCGATTTCAGCACGCTGTTGCAGCGCTGGTGGCTGGTGCTGGCGGTAATGATCTTGATGGGGCCGGTCAAGATGTTGCTGATTTCGGGGCTGGCGCGCCTGTTTGGCAATACGCCGGGCACCAGCTTGCGCACGGGTTTTGCCTTGGGGCAGGGGGGCGAATTTGCCTTTGTCTTGCTGGCGGTGGCGTCCACGGCGGGCATCGTGCCGCCGGAGTTACATCAGGCCACGATCGCGGGCGTGGTGTTGTCCATGCTGGCCACGCCGTTTGTAATCCAGCACAGCGACAAGCTGGTGCTGCGTTTCGCCAGTTCTGAATGGAACAATATGGCCGCCAACCTGCATTTGATTGCGGTGCGGTCGATGCAGGCACAAGGCACGTGGTGCTGTGCGGCTTTGGCCGCAGTGGCCAGTCGCTGGGGCGGTTTCTGGCGCAAGAAGAGATTCCGTTCTTTGCCCTGGATCTGGACCCGGAGCGCGTGCGCGAGGCGGGTGCAGCGGGTGAGTCGGTGGTATATGGCGACGCGGCCAAGCGTGAAGTGTTGCTGGCGGCCGGTTTGATGCGAGCGCGGGCGTTGATCGTGACCTATGCCGATACGCATTCGGCACTAAAGATTCTGGAGCTGGTGCATCAGCTCAAGCCTGAGCTACCGGTCATTGTGCGGACTTACGACGATAGCGATATCGACAAGCTGAAGGCGGCGGGCGCGGCGGAAGTGGTGGCCGAGATTATGGAAGGCAGCTTGATGCTGGCCTCGCATACCCTGATGCTGCTGGGCGTGCCGTTGAACCGCGTGCTCAAACGTATCCGCAGCGTGCGGGAAGATCGCTACCAGATGTTCCGCGGCTTTTTCCGCAGTACCAGTGATGATCTGGAAAACGAGGGTGATCGGCCCGCACCGCGCTTGCACAGCGTGCATCTGATTGCAGGCGCTGCTGCCATTGGCAAGGCGTAGGTGGTCTGGCGCTGGAGGCAATGCATATTGAAGTGAAGAGTGTGCGGCGCGCGAATATGCGGCCGGTGGAGCCCGCCGCGGACTTTGTCTTGTGCGAAGGCGATGTGATGGTGTTGTTGGGCGAGCCGAGGGCTTGGCGGCGGCCGAGGTGGTGTTGCTGAAGGATCGTAGGTCCGGCCTCGCGGGCCCGGGAGGCAAGCCCCCGCGCTGCCTTGCCCGCTGCGCTGCGCTGCGGCAAAAAAAACGGGGTGCATCTTGCTGATACACCCCGTTTTTTATTCCATCGGCCGGCGGCCGACTAACGCTGCGCCAGTTTCGGTCGTTTGCCGACCTTCACCTGTAGCGTCAAGTCCTTGCCGTTGCGGTACACATGCATCTCCACCGTATCGTCCGGCTTCAACTCGGCAATCTGATTGAGCATGGCCGACGAATCACGCACGTCTTTTTTTGCCTACCGTCAGCAAAATATCGCCCGGCCGGATGCCGGATTTATCGGCCGGGCTGCCGCGGACCACACCGGCAATCAGCGCGCCGTGCGCGGGGACCAGTTTGAAACTGGCGGCCAGTTCCGGGGTGACATCCTGGCTTCAACGCCCAGCCAGCGCGCGTGACCTTGCCGTCTTTGATGATGGCTTCCATAACCTGCCGCACTGTGGTCGCCGGAATGGCAAAACCGATTCCCAGCGAGCCGCCCGATTGCGAATAGATGGCGGCGTTAATGCCGACCAGGCTGCCCTGGGTATCGACCAATGCGCCACCCGAGTTGCCGGGGTTGATCGGGGCGTCGGTCTGGATAAAGTTTTCGAAGGTGTTGATGCCAAGTTGCGAGCGGCCCAGTGCCGACACGATGCCCATGGTCACGGTCTGACCCACGCCAAAGGGGTTGCCGATGGCTAGTACCACATCGCCGATCTGCACTTTGTCGACGTCGGCAAATGAAATGGTGGGCAACTTGCCTTCTTCCACCTTGATCACCGCCAGATCGGTATCCGGATCGGCGCCCACCACGCGGGCGTCGGCGGTACGGCCGTCGGCGAGCGCGACTTCGATTTCGTCGGCGGATTCGACCACATGGTTGTTGGTCACGATATAACCCTGCTCCGACACAATGACGCCAGAACCAAGGCTGGAAGCACGTTGCGGATCATCGTTGCCGAAAAAAAACTTGCGAAAGAACGGGTCGTTCAGCATCGGATGCCGCGGGGAACGCACTTCTTTGGAGGTATAGATATTGACCACCGCCGGCATCGCTTTGCGCGCGCCAGCGCTAAAGCTGACCGCCACCGGCGGCGTTTCGCGCGTGGGCATTGATGCGGCGGGGGCAGAGGCGCGGTTGGATTCGCGCAGGGTGATGACCTCGCGCGCCTTGTTAGCCGGCAGCCAGGCTGGGTTCAACAGGGTGAACAGAAACCAGATCGCCAGCCCGATGGTGGTGGTTTGTGCGAAAATCAGCCAGAGTTTTTTCATAAAGGCGTGGGTTGATGTCGGTTGCCAGACAAGAGCTTGAAAATTATATCGGACAATACTTGCAGGTTTCTTTATTTCGCGATTACTGCCCGAACGGGATTCAGGTTGAAGGCCGCGCCAGTATCCAGCGCATTGCCACCGCTGTCACGGCCAGCCTGGCGGCCATCGAAGCCGCACATGCCATTGGCGCAGATGCTTTGCTGGTGCATCACGGTTATTTCTGGAAAGGCGAAGCGGCTCAGATTACCGGAACCAAAAAAAAGCGCGCATCGCCCGCCTGATCAGCACCGATATTAATCTGTTCGCCTATCACTTGCCGCTGGACGCCACCCGGACGTGGGCAATAACGCGACGCTTGGTCAAGTGATCGGCGCGCGCAAGGTCGGCCAGTTTGGCGAACAAAACCTGGCGTGGATTGGCGAATTCGACGCGCCAGTTACCTTGCGCCAACTGGGCGCGCGCCTGCACAGCGGGCTGGAGCGCGAACCGTTGTTGCTGGGCGATCTGGATAAACCCTTACGTCGCATCGGCTGGTGTACTGGCGGGGCGCAGAGTTTTTTTCCATGAAGCCGCTACGCTGGATATTGATTGTTTTGTGACCGGCGAGGCGTCCGAGTTCGTCACACATACCGCGCGGGAATCCGGTGTAGCCTTTGTCGCAGCCGGCCACCATGCCACCGAACGCGGCGGTGTCCGCGCGCTGGGCGCACATCTGGCGGAACAATTCGAGCTGGATGTGACTCATCTCGATATTCCTAATCCGGTGTAACTGGCTGTGACTTCAATGACTACTTTGCGACTTGCTGCCGCATCCGTGCTGGGCGCGCTACTCGTGGCGGGCTGCGCCACACCTGCCAACCCCACCAGCACCACCCATCCCGGCGTAGTAACGCCGGTGCCGCTGGGTCAACCGCTGCCGGAAACAAAGCTGCCCAAAGCCACCGTGGTGCCGAGTGTGTTGATCGCGGGCCGCCAGGCCAATGATGTGCTCGACGAGATCGTCAAATATCGCACCGGCAAAGGCATGACCTTGCGCAAGCGCAGCGCCACCAAAGCCGAGTTCGCCCAGAACATTACCACCGCCAAATTGCCCACCGAAGCGCGCATGGTCTATCTGCTGACGCCCGCCAACGGCGGTTTGCAGCTTTCGGCACGGGTGTTTCAGGTGAGCTATCCTGGTACGGCACGTGAAAAAAGTCGCAGAAATTACCGGTCTGGTCGAAGACAAACTCAACCACGAACTGGCGGGATATGCGCAAAGCGGCGCTGCGCACTAGTTGCGCCGTGCCAGATGCTTGTGGCGGACAAATAACCCTGGTGTTGATGCGGCTTTGAGTTCGGGCCGTCGGTCGGGTAGAATTCAGCAGTTTTAACCAGGGACCGGGTGGCGTTGCGTCTTTTCAAGACCCGCACACGACGGTTTCTCGTTCACCATTAAGTCAGGGATCGGTTATGAGTGACCAGCACGTTGATAACAGCAAACGGCGGTTTCTGCTGCTCGCCAGCAGCGGCGCAGGTGCCGTGGCCGTGGCAGGAATTGCCACACCGTTTGTAGCCAGCTTTTTTGCCTTCGGAGCGCGCCAAAGCGGCAGGCGCCCCGGTCGAAGTCGATATCAGCAAGCTTGAAATGGGCCAGAAGGTCAACGTGGAATGGCGCGGCAAGCCGGTCTGGGTGGTCAAGCGCACCAAAGAGATGATCGACAATCTGCCCAAGCTGGATGGCGAACTGGCCGATCCGAAATCAGATTCGAGCGACCAACCTGATTACGCCAAGAACGCAGCGCGTGCGCTCAAGCCTGAGATCTGGGTTGCAACCGGCGTGTGCACCCACCTCGCTGTTCGCCGACCTATCGTCCTGACCTGGCACCCGCCGATCTGGGCCCGGGCTGGCTGGGTGGCTACTACTGCCCCTGTCATGGCTCCAAGTACGACCTCGCAGGTCGTGTTTACAAGGGTGTGCCGGCACCGCTGAATCTGCCGATCCCGCCCTACAAGTTCCTGACCGATACCACCATCCGTATCGGTGAAGACAAGTAAACGCCACACCCACTGAGGCTTGAACATGAGCAAAGCACAACAACTCCTGGACTGGGTGGACGCGCGGTTTCCGCTGACCGCCACCTGGAAGTCCCAGATGTCCGAGTACCGGGCACCCAAGAACTTCAACTTCTGGTATTTCTTCGGCTCACTGGCCCTGCTGGTGCTGGTGCTGCAGATCGTTACCGGTATTTTCCTGACCATGAACTACAAGCCGGATGGCTCGTGGATTCCGGGTACCAATGTTTCCGTCGCCTTCAACTCGGTGGAATACATCATGCGCGACGTGGCGGGTGGCTGGATCATCCGTTACATGCACTCCACCGGCGCCTCGATGTTCTTTGTCGTGGTTTACCTGCATATGTTCCGCGGTCTGATCTACGGCTCGTTCCACAAGCCGCGTGAACTGATCTGGGTGTTTGGTTCGCTGGTCTTCCTGTGCCTGATGGCCGAAGCCTTCCTTGGTTACCTGCTGCCGTGGGGCCAGATGTCGTTCTGGGGCGCGCAGGTGATTGTTAACCTGTTTGCGTCGATCCCGGTGATTGGCCCGGATCTGTCGACCTTCATCCGCGGTGACTTCGTGGTGTCGGACGTTACGCTGAACCGCTTCTTTGCCCTGCACGTGATTGCCGTGCCGCTGGTACTGCTGGCGCTGGTGATGGCTCACTTGATTGCGCTGCACGAAGTGGGTTCCAACAACCCGGACGGCGTGGATATCAAAAAAAGCACAAAGACCCGGTAACTGGTTACCCGATCGACAGCGTGCCGATGCACCCGCACTACACCGTCAAGGACATCCTTGGTGTCGTGGTCTTCCTGATCGTGTTCTCCAGCATCGTGTTCTTCAAACCGAACATGTTTGGTTTCTTCCTGGAAGACAACAACTTCATTCCGGCAGATCCGCTGAAGACCCCGCCGCACATTGCGCCGGTTTGGTACTTCACGCCGTTCTACGCCATTCTGCGCGCCGTGCCGTCGTTCCTGGGCACGCAGGTGTGGGGTGTGTTGGCGATGGGCGCCGCTGTGGTGATGATTGCGCTGCTGCCGTGGCTGGATCGTTCGCCGGTCAAGTCCGTGCGTTATCGCGGTCCGGTGTTCAAGGGCGCGCTGGTGGCCTTTATCGTGGCGTTTATCGGTCTGGGCATGCTGGGCGCGTTGCCGCCGACCGATGTCCGCACGCTGGTTTCGCGCATTCTGTCCGTGGTGTACTTCGCGTTCTTCCTGGGTATGCCGATCATCTCGAAGATCGATACGTACAAGCCTGTGCCTGACCGCACCACCGTGCAGCCGTTCTCGGCCAAGGTGAAGATGGTCGTGTACTTCCTGATTACGTTTGCGCTGGCCGCGCTCTTCGCCAAAGTGATTTAAGGACAACAGCAGCCATGAAACTGAATTTACGTGTTTGGCTTGCCGCCGCTGTACTGGCACTGCCGCTGGCCTCTTTCTCTTTTGCTGAAGAAGGTGGCCCTGAGCTGGACAAGGCCCCGGTTAACATCCAGGACACTGAATCGCTGCAACGCGGCGCTCAGACCTTTGTTAACTATTGCCTGTCGTGTCATGGCGCAACCATGTTGCGCTACAACCGCCTGCAAGACATCGGCCTGACCGAAGACCAGATCAAGAACAACCTGATGTTTACCACCGACAAGGTCGGCAACATCATGAAAGTGGCGATGACCAATGCCGATGCCAAGCAATGGCTCGGCGCTGCCCCGCCTGATCTGTCGCTGGAAGCCCGTGCCCGTGGCGCGGACTGGCTGTATACCTATCTGCGTTCGTTCTATCGCGATGATTCCCGCCCCACCGGCTGGAACAATGCGGTGTTCGACAAGGTAGGTATGCCGCACGTGCTGTGGGAACTGCAGGGTCGCCAGGATGCGGTCTACAAGACCGAAAAAAGTGAACGGCAAAGACGTGCAGACGCTGGTTGGCGTCAAGCTTACTCAAGCCGGCCTGTTGACCCATCTGGATGGCGACAAGGCGGATACCACCGACTACGACAAGCGCGTGGGCGATCTGGTTAACTTCATGGTTTACATGAGCGAACCGGCGCAAATCCATCGCGAACAGATCGGTTATGCCGTCGTACTGTTCCTGCTGTTTATTCTGCTGCCGCTGGTTTATGCGCTGAAGAAAGACTACTGGAAAGACGTCGAGCACTAAGCCCGATGGGGTATTGGTGTCATTCAAAACGGAGCCTGCGGGCTCCGTTTTTTTACGTTTGAAACATTCTCATAAAACAACGATTTATCGTTGCAGATCATGGGCTTATGTTCCTAAATTCGCTTTTCTCGGGCAAAAGCTTTAAAATTCAACGCTTTGCAAAATTCACCTTGGAGTTTCCCGTTTATGATGAAGCTGTATTCCGGCACCTCCTGCCCGTTTAGCCATCGCTGCCGTATTGTCCTGTTTGAGAAAGGCATGGACTTCGAAATTATCGACGTCGATGTCCACAGCAAGCCGGAAGACCTGGCCGTCATGAACCCGTACAACGAGGTTCCGGTGCTGGTCGAGCGTGATCTCACGCTGTACGAATCCAATATCATCAACGAATACATCGACGAACGCTTTCCGCATCCGCAACTGATGCCGGCGGATCCGGTGATGCGCGCCCGCGCTCGCCTGATGCTGTTCAATTTTGAACGCGAATTGTTCGTGCACGTCAAAACGCTAGAAGACGGCGCTGCCACCAAAAAGGCGCAAGATGTGCCCGTACCACCATCCGCGACAACCTGACCCAGATCGCGCCGCTGTTTACCAAGCAGAAGTTCATGCTGGGCGAAGAGTTCTCGATGCTGGATGTGGCAATTGCTCCGCTGCTGTGGCGCTTTGAGCACTACGGCATTGAAGTGACCAAGCCGCTGGCTTCGGTGATGAAATATGGCGAGCGTCTGTTCAGCCGCCAGGCATTCATTGATTCGCTCACGGCCAACGAAAAAAGCCATGCGCAAGTGATGTAGAGTGAGGATTAGCGCGGCCACACGGGCCGCGCAGTCCTCGTTATCGGGGTACGTTCATGTCATCGATATCCACCAAACCTTATCTGATCCGCGCTATTCACGAATGGTGCTCTGACCATGGGTTCACGCCCTACCTGGTTGTTTCGGTCCGCGACAAGATGCAGGTGCCGATGGAGTACGTGAAGAACGGCGAGATTGTGCTCAATATCAGCTATAACGCCACGCGTAACCTGAGCCTGAGCAATGATTTTGTTTCGTTCTCGGCGCGCTTTAATGGCGTCTCGCGCGAAATCGTGATTCCTGTAGGCGCCGTCGTTTCAATTTTCTCGCGCGAAAACGGCGAGGGGATGGGCTTTGAATACGAAGCCCCGCCGGAAGCCGCGTTGCTTGATGACGCGCCCGCCGCGGCCGAGCATGGCGCGGAAAAGTCCGACGACGATGATGATCACACACCGCCAGAGCCGCCGCGCCCGGCGGGTCGTTCGCATTTACGCGTCGTCAAATAGTTGATTTTGTGACGGTTGCTGCCGTCGCTACAAAAAAAGCCCACTGCTGCAGTGGGCTTTTTTGCATTGGCGCTGGGGCGGGGTGACGGTTTTGCTCAATGTAGTTCGAGTGTGGTGCAGAAATTACGTAGTTTTAAGCCATATTGGTGCATTTGGCGATGTTGTGTGCTTGATGTGTACTACGTGAATTTTGGCGGGGAGTCAGTTTTGCCCCAGAAATATGGTGTAACACGCTGTAAATAAAGAGTTAATCCGATGGCGGGTAGATGTTGAAGAAGCCAGAATGTAGTAAATGCCCGACAAACGTATGAAATTTGGTTACGTAGTATAACTACACATGGTGTATGATTCGCTCATTGACATTCAACTAGCAGGAGCAAGCATCATGGCTATCAGCATTCCGTTCTTCGGCAAGATTGGTTCTGACGTTCAGTCTCTGGCCCCCAACACTCGCGTTAACCGCGCTAGCGCCCTGGGCGAGCCGGAACGCATTGACGGCATCGTGCTGTATCAAGTGGGCAAGCGCGCCAAGGTGTGCTGGGGTCCGGGCAAGAGCCGCATGGAGCCGGTCGACAAACTGGTGATGATCGTCGAATAAGTTTCGATATCGCCACGCGCAACCGAGCGCACCCAGACCGTCAAAAAAAACCCGCAGCTTTCAAACTGCGGGTTTTTTGCGACTGCGTTACCTGTGTTTATTCAGCGTCCGATTCCGCATCTGGCGTCGCTTCGGTATCGGTGGCAGCCGCTTCGGCAGCGACCGGTTTGGCGGCAGCACTTTACGTTGCAGCACGGCGGCGTAGAAACCGTCGGTTCCGTGCTCTTGCGGCGTTAATTGCAGATCGGTGCCGGTCAAAGGCAGTTCAATCTTTTCTTTGCTCAGCAGATCGCGTACGTCGATGCGCTCGAAGTCCGGATGCGTCGCGAGGAAGGCGTCGACCACTTCTTTGTTTTCGCGCTCGAGAATACTGCAGGTGGCGTACACCAGGCGGCCACCGGCTTTGACCAGGCGCGATGCCGAAGCCAGGATGGATTGTTGCAACTGGTTCAGCTCGTTGACGCTCTTGGGCGACTGACGATATTTCAGATCGGGATTGCGGCGCAGCGTGCCCAGGCCCGAGCAGGGCGCATCCACCAGCACGGCGTCCATCTTGCCCGCCAGACGCTTGATTTTCTGGTCATGTTCGGATGCGATCAGTTGCGGCTGCACGTTGGACAAACCCGAACGCGCCAGACGCGGCTTCAGATTGGCCAAGCGCTTTTCCGAGATATCAAACGCGTATAAACGGCCGGTGGATTGCATGACCGCGCCAATCGCCAGCGTCTTGCCGCCCGCGCCTGCGCAGAAATCGGTCACCATCTGGCCGCGTTTAACGCCGGTCAGAATCGCCAGCAACTGGCTGCCTTCGTCCTGCACCTCAAAATTGCCCGCCAGAAACAGCGGATGGCGCGCCAGGTTGGGCTTGCCCACCAGACGGATGCCCCATGGCGAATACGGCGTGGCTTCGGCCGGAAATTCTTCCGCTTCAGTTGTTCCAGCAGCGTGTCGCGCTTGGTCTTGAGGATGTTGGCACGGATATCCAGCGCGGCGTTGTGCGCCAGCGAATTGCCGACCGCGAGAATTTCTTCTTCGCTACGGCCTTCCGCTTGCAGCGCCTCAACAATCCATTCGGTAAGGTTGGCGCGCACCGCCAGCGGGGCGGTGTTCCAGTCCAGCGCTTTCCACTTTTGCGCGATTTCGAGCTGGTTTTCGCGATAGGTGGTGGCCAGCTCTTTCATATTGCGTTTTTTTCGACGGCGGCATGCAGCGCCAGCAGCCACAAGCGGCCGCCCGCGTCAGCGCCGGCTACCCACTTGAGCTTGGGCAGATTACGCAACAGCGCGAATACGGTTTCAGCAATGGCGGTACGGTCACGCGCGCCCAGGCGCTTGTTCTCGCGGAACATGCGCGACATGCACACGTCAGCCGGCGCGGAAAACGGCAGGATCTGGTCCAGCGCTTCCAGCACGGCATCATATTGAACGGGGGTGAGAATCATGGTGCTTCTTTGGTAAGGATAAAAAAAACTAACGGTTGAGTGTGCCGCCAGGCGGATGCGGACGATCACGCCCGCAATCGGCGGTTCGAGCACGGTAGTGCCTTCTATGGTCACCTCGGTGGCAACCACATCGATAGGCGCGTCCTTGCCCAACACAATCACCATGCGTACTGGCAGGTTAGACCATTGTGGCGCCAGCCAGAAATCGAACACGCGATCTTCGTACGTGCCATGGAGCACGACGGCATCGACGGGTTTACCGCCCAGGCGCAATGTGGCCTGGCCGCGTATCTCGAACGGCACGTCCTGGTAGAACTTGCGCCCGCTGGCCAAAGAGAAGGTAAAGTCCTTCAGCCGCGAGCCCTGCTGTGCAAACTGGAACGGTGCCGACAGCAAATCCTGGTCACCGGGCTTGAGGGCGCCGGTGGGATGTTTGTCGCCATCGTGCATGTTCACGCTGTTATTGGCCCAATCAAACACGGCCTCGTTCTGCAACTTACCGTCGCGCATATCGGCGTAACGGTCGGGCACCAGCCACGACTACTGATACTGCCTTCGCTGCTCAATGCCCGGCTTTTGCCAAACATCGCTGCCGCCAGGCTGATGTGATAACGCCCGTTTTCCACTTCCCACGTCAGCCGTGCCGGAATCGGCAGGCCACGGTACAGATAAGTAATGCTGGCATGGCGTGGAAAGCCCTTGTGCTTGAGCGGCCCACTGGCCAAAGCCGCCACGGCGCTGGCATCCGGTGTCGATGCCTGCGCCGCTGCCGC
>BBFD01000039.1 GCA_001313065.1 Silvimonas sp. JCM 19000 | reverse complement strand
GGCGGCGGACGGGTGAGTCGACTTTGATGCCTTGCTGCGCGACCCTCAGCATCCAACCCGGCTGCGCGCCGAATATGACAGCGGTGACCATCTGCATCCGGGGGCTGCGGGCAATGCGGCCATGGCCGCGGCGGTGGCCCGGGCGCTGGCCGCTACGCCCAAAAAACCGAGCCATTTTCCGAACCCGATCGGGAAAATTTTGCGAATTAAGAGTTTGATATTTGCTGTTTAATCAAGGGCTTGGTCGCGGAGTTCCGGGGCAGATCAAAGCCCGCTTGAATAAACTCAGATTTGTCCTTTGCGCAGGTCAGCGTGCCTGTACCACGATGCACGCCAGATTCACCGCACAAGGATAAAAAAAACCATGTTCCGCAAACACCCGATTGCGCTGGCGCTGCTTGCCGCGCTGAGCGCCGCCAGCGCACTGGCCGCCACGGCCCCCAAAGAAGCCACCGCGCAGACGCAAGCCGCCAATGCCGCCGTATTGCAGCAACTACCGTTTGCCGATCAGCAGGATTTTGCTGATGCCCAGCGCGGCTTTGTTGGCACCTTGACGCCGATGACCATCCAGGGCGCCGATGGCAAAGTGGCCTGGGATCTGACCAGCTACGACTTTATCAAGGCGACGCGCCGCCCACGGTCAACCCCAGTCTGTGGCGCATTGCCCAACTGAACCTGGCCAATGGCTTGTTCAAGGTGACCGACAAGGTCTATCAGATTCGTGGTTTTGATCTGTCGAACATGACGCTGATCGAAGGCAACACCGGGCTGATCATCATTGATCCGCTGGTCACCGCCGAAGTGGCCCGCGCCGGGCTGGAGCTGTATTTCAAACATCGTGGCGTCAAACCGGTGGTGGCCATCATCTACACGCACAGCCACGCCGACCACTACGGCGGCGTCAAGGGCGTGACCACGCTGGCGGACGTCAAAGCCGGCAAAACAAAGATCATCGCCCCGGATGGATTTTTTTGAGTGAGGCGGTGGAGGAGAACGTGCTGGCTGGCAATGCCATGAGCCGCCGCACGCTGTACCAGTACGGCGCGTTGCTGCCACGTAGCGCCAAAGGCCAGCTTGATGCCGGGCTGGGCAAGACCACTTCGTTTGGTACCTTCACCCTGATTGCGCCGACCGATACCGTCAAAAAAGAGTGGCGACAAGCGCACGGTGGATGGCGTGGAGATGGAATTCCTGATGGCGCCAGGCACCGAGCGCCCGCCGAATTCCTGATCTGGTTTCCGCAGTTCCATATGCTGAACACCGCCGAAGACGCCACCCATACGCTGCACAATCTGTACACCTTGCGCGGCGCGCAAGTGCGGGACGCCAGTACCTGGTGGAAGACGCTGAACACCGCCATCAATCGGTACGGCGACAAGGTCGACGTCGTGATTGCGCAACATCACTGGCCGACATGGGACCGCGCGCGCATCAATACCTTCCTGGCCGACCAGCGCGACATGTTCAAGTATCTGCATGACCAGGTGCTGCATATGGCCAATCGTGGCTACACCATGGACGAGATCGCCGAGCGCATCCGCCTGCCCGACAGCATCGGCAACAAGTGGTACAGCCGTGGCTATTACGCTCGGTTAATCACGACGCCAAGGCGGTGTATCAGCGTTACCTGGCTGGTATGACTCCAACCCGGCGCATCTGTGGGCGCTGCCGCCCGCAGCCGGTGGCAAACGCTACGTTGAATTCATGGGCGGTGCCGACGCGGTGGTGGCCAAGGCGCGCGAGACGTTTGCCGCGGGTGATTACCGCTTTACCGCCGAGGTGCTCAGCCACGTGGTATTTGCCGATCCCACCAACAAAGCCGCGCGGGAGCTGGAAGCCGATGCGCTGGAACAACTGGGTTATCAAACTGAAAACCCGACCTGGCGTAACGAGTTTTTGATGGGGGCCTACGAGTTGCGCAATGGCGTGCCCAAAGTGGAAGGGGTGAGCACCGCCAGCGCCGATATGGTTGCGGCCATGAACCCGGAATTGCTGCTCGACTATATGGGCGTGCGTCTGAACGGCCCGGCCGCCGTTGGCAAACACACCACGCTTAACTGGCAACAGCCCGACGGCAAAGTATTCGGACTGGAATTGCGCAACGGTGTGCTGATCTACTCGGCCGATCGCCCGCACGCCAAACCGGATGCAACCTTGCAGATCGACAAGCTCGGTTTTGCCGAACTACTGCTGGGCGGCGCCCGGCTGGATCAACTGACCGGTGCAAACAAGGCCACGGTGCTGGGGGACAGGGCGCAGGTCGAACAGTTGTTTGGCTTGCTGCAGGCGTTTAACCCGATGTTCCCGATCGCGGCGCCCGATACCGAGCGCTAAGCCAGGCAGACACAACAGCCGCGCCGGGCTGTTGTGTCTGTATGCGGCGGGGAATTACTTGAGTTCGACGTAACTGCCCGCGCCATCCGGCGCCAGCAAACGCACCTGATCTTTGCTGACCGGCCCGGCCACGTTGTAGCTGAATTTGAAACCGCTCATAGGCCCAGCGCCCGGGCGCAATCGGGCGACATCGTCTCTGGGCAGATCCGGCCGGATTTCGCCCACCAGGCCGCCATTGATCAGCACAAACACTTTTGCGCCGTCCGGCCCTTCGGCATAAGCCCAGCCGTACACGGTGACTGTGGTGGTGGCCAGACCCATCCCGCGATAAAGCTCAGAGCCGCTCGGCGTAATGGTGACCAGATCCCGGCTGGCGATTACTTTGGAGCGACTGGCCCGGCTGTAGTGGAAATCATCGATAAATGCATCGTGATCAAGCGCCGTATAAGCAGTGGCAGCGCTCAGCAGTGCGCAAAGTGAGATGCCGGCAAGCAGATGCAATGGGCGCTGAATGGCAATCGACAGATGTTTATATAAAACATTGATGACCGCCCCCAGCCCGATCATGGCAACCGGCACGATGCCATACGCGAATATCTGGCCATTCAGGTGGTAATGCACGCTGGTGTGGTGCCACGCCAGTATCTGCCACGAAAACACGCCCAGCAGCACCAAAAAAGCACCCAACGCAAACCATTGCAGGTCCGCGCTAATCCGGATGACGCGCGGCATGGCCGCCGCCACCGCACCCATGCACGCGGCAATCAAGCACACCAGCACAAACCAGCCAAATGCCACGGTATAGCCGTCCAGTACCAGACCGGGCATATAGAAATATTCTTTGAACGCCGTCCAGGCAAACAGCAGCTTGTGCTGATTGACCGCGCTACTCAGCACCGCAATTAATTGCTCATTACCGGGCCGTGTGACCAGATGGGTGATCAACAGCCTGGCATCATCGCCGCCGCCATCGGTACCGGTGTGCGTTTCTACCCGATTCAGAATGGTGCTGAAGCCGTAGGTGTCATTGATGTGATGCAACTGAAAGACATGCACGGCCAGTGCAACCAAAAAAAACCTGCAACGCAGGCGGCAAAGATCAACCCGATATCTGATTTGCTGGCCTTGAACGGCGTTCCGATATGGGAAAAGACATATCCCGCACACGCAAATAGCGTCACCGTGGTGATGTATTCATAGCCGCACAAACATTTGATAAACATGGCCACAAACACGCCGGCAATCACGGCTTTGCGGTATTTGCCATGCATAAAGTGGCCAAACAGAAATGCCGTCATGACCGGCAGCATGATGGCAAACGGCACCCAGTACAGCGAGTACGAAAACGTTAGAAGCCAAGGCGAAAATGCCAGCGAGATCCAGTACAACGCCACTGCCGGAAAGCCTGCAACGCGCCGGATTTTGTAAACCGGTAGCGAAAAGGCGATGGCGGTGAGTAGCGAAAAAAAACGCTGGCAGCGGCAAGGCTGAGGGGCGCCACGCCGGGACTGAATGGCAGATTGTGGATTGCAGCCAGCGCAATGCTCTGCAATCCAAATTGCGAGGTATAGGTCTGCTCAAACCATTTGAGGGTGTGCGAATTCAGGATCTTGCTCACGATGATGTATGAATCGGAGCCAAGAAAATGGTTGTCGTAGCGATGGATCTGGATATTCCAGAGCAGAAACAAAGCGAGACAAAAGCCAAAGGTAATCGGGAAAACTGCATGCGGACAGCGTGACTGGGTGTTGCTCACAACCTTCATCGGGCACTCCATCGTATTGCCATATACGGGAAAACATAGAAATTTTGTTGCAGCCGCGGGCGGCAAAGCCTGTTGCGGCGGGGCCAGCAGCAGCGTGCGGCATGGCCCGGACCTTGGCGTTTTGCATCGCAGTGTATATGGCGCCGGACTTGGCCTTAGCAAAAAAAGTCAAAAAAAAGTGTCAGTTTGGAGACAACTCCGGGGCAGGGCTGGACGCGATGCCTAGTGCAATGCGGCCGCGCCGCGCTCAGGCAGCCTTGCCGCGCTTGTTGCAGGCCTGGCGCCACAATAAATAAATATCTAGTTTCAGGAATTAAATCCCGCGAATATTTTATTGATATCTGTATATGGGAAACTTCTTTTGAGAAACGTCCGTAATCAAATTATTGCGTTTGTATAATTACCGAATTGGCCAGATTGTACGGTGAAAGCAATAAACGCCGTCTAACGTGAAGATCGATGACACAACTGCATTGAATCAATGCCGGTTATTCATCGCAAACGCAATAAATCAATTTTATTCAGGAGTCGATCTTCATGACTGACAGCATAAAAAAAAGCGGCGTTATTGCCCGCACTGTCTTATGACGCCACATTTACCGTGGCGGCATCGAGCAATCCCTTTATTGTTTTGCGCTATTACGGCCAATGGGGTGACGGTGGCACCGAGGGTTGGCAGCAAGCGGTGCAATTGCCCGTGGTTACACTGGATGGCACCGCGGTGCCTCTGTACGACTGGTTTTCCTATGCCTGCAATTATCAGCAGGGCCAGGTGGGCGAGGGCTTTGATCAGCATGCGCAGTATTACGCGGCAGAGTTGTATCCTGGCGCGCAGGCGGCGCAGCTATCCGTCAGCGGCCCCTTTGCCCAAGCGGCCTATTTCAGTGCCGCACTTTATTACGCCGGCGCGGCGCCGGTGCCGGCTCAGCAGGAACTGGTGGACAGCGAGATGAGATCTTCCGGGCCGAATCCTTTTGTAGCAGGCAACACCAGCGTATTTGGCTACGCGCCATTACAACCCCAACCCACGCCCGCGCCATGCACCGCCGCCAGCATCCAGCCCACGGCCCGTGTGGCCCGGCCCGGCACCTTGCGCGAGGGTGAAATTGCGCTGTACCGCCCCGATGCCACTACCTCGGCCGCCAGTATTGTTGATCAAATGGCGACTGATGGATGTAGCAAAGGTTATTTCTTTGGCAGCAAATCACCGGGCCAGGAAGTTGAAATCCTGCGTATAAAATTGCCGACGCTATTTATTCAAAATGGCAATCCGGATACGGTATTCGGCAATTATCAATGCCGCGAACTTTCAATCGGCGCGCATACGGTCAGTTCAGCCGAACTGGATTTCTGGACCGTTAGCGGGCGCATGCTATACGACTATGCAGATGCAGACGGCTACGCTTATGTCTTTTTTTTGCGCCTGTTACATATACCCAAAGCAAAGTTGCAGAACAGGGCACGGCGCCGACGCGGCCACCGCTCATGACATGAGGCCGATATAAAGGTTATTTGTTGGGCGATCCGGATTACGCGATTATTTTGCGTTATCGCGTACCCGCCGATGATTGGGGCGGCAACCCTTTGCGCTGCCCGTGCTATCCCGATCCGGAACATGAACAGCCGATCAATGCCAGCCAATTGGGCGAGTGGCTGCCCGAAGTGTTTGGCGACACCCTGGCCAATTTTGAAGCAGGCCAGATTGGCGCGGTAAATAGCAACGCAGACTGGCCAGCACCGCTCACGGTGTAACCGACCTGAAAAAACAAAAAAAGCCCTGAATCATCAGGCTTTTTTGCATTCATTCTGGCGGAGGCCGTGAGATTCGAACTCACGGAGGACTCACATCCTCGGCAGTTTTCAAGTCTCCTGTTAACTGGCGGGAAAACAATGAGTTGACGCATTTTTTCTTTCCGCAACGCACCTCGGAAAACGACGAAAAAAATGCTTTAAAAAATCAATGTCCCGGTCCGGGGTTGCGGAACGCTTTTTTCGGGTCGGAAAAAAAGCAAAAAAAGCCCGCAATGCGCGGGCTAATCGGTCGTAAGAAATAGGGTACTTATTTGGTCGGCTTTACCGTTTCACCGACGCGGATGTAAACCTTGCGGGTGATTTCTTGCTCTGTGTGGCCGAGCAATTTGCTGGCCTTTGTGAGGTCGCCCATTTCGCTGGCCGCCTTAGGGCGGATGTCGCGAAACTGGAACGCCTTAATGCGCTCGCTGAGCGTTAAATCGCCCGCCTGTTCGGCCGCAGCTCGCGCAGCCAGGCGGGCCGCGTCGAAACGGTCGCGCAGCATGTCTTTGCTTAGCGGTGCGCCCGCGGCCGTGGCCACAAGATAAAAGCTCTTGACCTTGCCGGTGCGCGCGCGAATGCGATCAATTACTTTACCAAGTTCTGTGCGTGAGCCGTCATCTTCGTTCAGCAAAATCCGCAGCCGCTTGTTGGTCTTGTTCTGGCGCACTTCCAGGGCGTCGTCGCGAATATCGCGTTCCATCATTTTTAACACATCGGCGGGGCGCTGGCCGGTCAAGTAATTAAGGTCCATCGCGTCGCGCAGTTCTTGAACGGCTTGTTCATAAACAGCGGTCCAGACGGTGGCATCGGCGTAGAAGTCGCGAGGCACTTCCCTGTTTTTTGCGGATGCCCCGCGCCGGGTTGTCTCTTGCGGTATAGCCCCATTCCCGTGCCATATTGAATACATGCGAAAGCAACGCAATCTCACGGTTCGCGCGTACTTGGCAGTGCGCCTGTCGCGATACTGGGCGATGTGCTGAGGGGTGATGGCGTCGATCGGTGCGTTGTCGAAGACAGGCCGCAGCTGCTTCAGCATCTGCAGATTCTGGCGCTGCGTGGCTGGCGATTTGGCGGGCACGATGTCGCGCTCGTATCGCTCAAAAACGAGCCGCATTGTCCCGGCGCTGACCGGTGTCTCTTTGTGTTCGAACTGCGCCCAAAGGCGTTTGGCTTCGTTGATGTCCTGACCGAGTGGAATCTCGATCCGGCGACCATCATCATCGCGGCCGCTGTAGTAATAGCTGGTCCATTCTGAGCCGTCTTTGCGCTTACGTATACGACGCACCATGCGCAGCGGAAGATCTGATCCAGAGGTTTTTTGGGCGCGCCATAATTATTTCACGTTGCCAAAGTCAGGTGACCAGCCACCGGTGGCCAGCACCGTTGGATTGATCCCGGATAATTTCAGGCGCGCGAACAAGCGGCCAATAATGGGCTCGCCCGCGCGATTCTTGAAAAAAAGTCCAACCGTTGTTGGTCAGCCATTCAATCTGGTCGTGTTTGCGAGAGCAGCCGGTGATCTGGATGATTTCTTCTGCCGCGAGTGTTTCGCTGGCAAGAGGCATGTCGAATATGGCGCCCATTTACGCGGCTTCGTGCATGGGTATTGAGTCCACTCCTGGCCGTCGAGCATCCTGCCAGCTGCGGTCTTGCCGACCAACGTGTGATTCGCCCATTCAATTTTGGTGTTCTTGGTCATTGGTAGACCTCACGGTGTAGGCGCTCGATGGCGCGGTCTTCGTTGTTCCAGCGAGCGAGGCGATGCGCACGCTGTTCGGGTGTTTCGGTGGATGCGGCGTGCTTGGTCGAGCGCGTCTGAATTGTTTTGCGCCGCCAGTCGCTGGCAGCCAAGCCCGCAGACGATTTCGTTTTTGCTCATTGGCGATGTTCCAGAGTCAGCTGGTTAATAGGGGCGGCGGCTTTTTCCGCAGAGGATCCGACGGCATGAGACAAACGCACCTGGCGGCCAGCTTCTTGGCCGGAACGGGCCGCTGCATAGTCGGCGCTGCTTAATTCGCGCTGTGCGTTGCGATCCTTTGGTTCCAAATCGCCGCGCACGGGGTAATGGATCGCCTTGTATGCAGCAATCGCATCGGTCTGCCGAGTGCCCGCAAATGCGCGTACGTGCTCACGCAGGCCCACTACAAACTGTTCGCAGAACAAATCGGCCCGCGCGGTCTTATTCTTCTGGCCGAGGCGGGCGCACAGCGGCGAACGAAGCAGCTCGGCTCTGGCTGCTTTGATTTTTTCGGTTAAGGACCGCAAACGCGTAAGAGGCAATTTCTGCGTGGAGCGTTGACCCTATGAACAGCCATTCGCCGGGCTTGCCGCGGGCATAGCTGTAAACCGCGTCGCATGCGAACGCTTTGCTAATGGTCCGGGCCAGATGACTTTCCCAGCGCGCGGGATTTTTTTGCGTGCGTTTGACCGAGCGCTCATTTCCGTGACTTCGGCCGCAAGCACCTCATTCTCACCAACGCCGAATTTCTCCATGAGGCTTGTGCCTGGTGCAGCGCCACACCAGCTTCGTTTGAATTGCCGCTCTTAGCCAATGCCAGGCATTTGCGGATTTTTTGCGATTGCAGTTTTCTTGTCCATTATTCCGCCTCCACTCGCGCGAATTCGATTACCCAGACCCAAGGGTTTGCATTCCATGGGCCAAGGCCGTAGCTGGAGTCCCAAAGTATTTCAAAGAGCTGAGATGCGCATAGGGTCTCGTCGGCGTCAGGGATGTGGCGAAGGTAATCAATACCTTCCGCTTCAGCGTCGGCGTTACTGATGTTGTTCAGGCGCTCGACCCGGACGTCAGTGATCTCTAGCTGGATGCGGCTGGCCCAACGCGGCATATGGATGCTTGGGCGCAAGGGTCATTGTCACGATCCCGCGTTGCGAGATATTCGACGCGGACGCAATGCTTTTGATCGGGCACATAGCGAGCGACACCCAGCTGCCGTGGCTCATGGGGAGAATTGATGGTCACTAGTCCGCGCCAAGTCTCTCGCACCCAGAGCCGGTCGCCGGGCTGGCCGTAGGGGCTATTCAGGAATGACCCTTTATTAATCTCGCCCGCGATTTCATGTGGAGCAAGGTCGCAGCCGAGGCCAATATCCCGACGGGGCTTCACTACACGCCGAGTCTGCGTTTTGCTGCCATCGAGTAGCGCGCGCACCATCGGCGCAGAAAACAAAATCGGACGCTCTTTCATGCGGCCTCCGCTGCAACAAATAGCTCGACTTGCCGCTGCAGCGATTGCAGCGTGCCGTAATTCATCAGATTCCGGTCAATCATGCGGCGCTCGAAAGCGTGCTCCGTGGCGTGGCCGCCGTGACCGTAACCTGGGCGGGTGAGCTGCCAGATTTCGCCGCCCAGCGCATGCACAAAGTGGGCTTCGGCGTTGGCGACGTGGGCGTTGTCGCCGGGGATGACTCGCACATCGCTGATCACGACGGCGCGGCCGGGCAGCACATCGAGGCGGTCTTGCATCGCGTCAATGAAGTAGTGCGGATTGGTCGCGCGGCGGTAATCGCCCCATGTCTGCATAACCACACGCGGCGACAGGGGGCGCTGGCTCAGGAGCGTGCGTGCAGGGCCGTATTGCTCATCGCTCGCGATCCAGCATTCCAAAACCCAGTTGATGAAAACGTCGTTCCGGCAATACACCAGTGCCAGCCTGTGCAGCGGAGTGTTTTTTTGGTTTCGCGTTTCAGCAGCAATTGCTCCGGCACGTTGTAGGCGTCACAAATTTCGGCGCGCAGTTTGTCGGCGAAAGCGAGCTTGGTGTAGCCGTGTCTGGCCACCAGAAAATCTGCGACGGTATCTTTGCCGCTGCCGGCAGGGCCGGTCAGGCCGATCAGGTTAAGAGCCATTTGATTGGGTCTCCATATCATCAAGAACGGGTTTCCAGAGCGCATCCAGCAGCCACACCATCAATCCGAAGATGCACAGGGAAAAAAAACTGAGTTGGGCGAGGCCGCTCAGGGCCATGTCGGCCCATACCAGGCGACGTAGGTCAGCAACATCGCGACCAAGTGGAGCAGCGCGAACGCGATAAGAATTCGAGTGCGCGGCGTCATGCTGCGACCTTCTGGCCATCGTCTTGCGGCGGCAGCTGGATCGTCTTGCGCGCTTCGTACTGCACGCCGTGGCGGTCCATGGGTGGATCGTCCAGCCGCGTTGTTTCCAGCCGCCGAAATCAACATCGAACAGGCCGTCGCCTTCGCTGCGCAGGGGTACGCGGATCGTGTGGGGTATGGTCATGCCTCGGTTCTCCCGATCTGCATGTCTGCATTGCCAGCGGTCTGGATCGCGACGATTGCACGCGCCAGCTCATCGCGAACGGCGCTCATTAGGTAGCCGCCATCATCCATTGCCAGGTATTCGATGGCAGTGCCGATCCGGCGTTGTGCTTCTATAAGGTCGCGAATGTGTGTGAAGTTGAGGTGCGTCACGGCCTGCTCCGACGGGAGTGCGTGGGTAGCGGCAAGGGTCGTTAGCTAGGAGTGTGTCGTGCCACCAAAACCGGAACCCTTGCCGCTGGCTTGGTGACGAGGTGAAATATACGTAAACGTATTAACTCCTGCAATACGTAAACGTATTAATGCGGACGAGCGCGACGAACGGTATACGTAGATGCATACCGTTTCAGGTCAGGGGCCGGGAAAAAAAGGGGCGTTAGCGCCGCGCCAGACTACCTTGCCTAGCACCGTTACATCTGCGCCGGGTGGCACGGTGCGGTCTGGGAAGAGCGCCTTGTTGGGGTTGTCGCTAGTCAGGGTGATTAAGCCGAAGCCTTTTGACACGCGCTTGATTACCACTTCGTCTTCCATCATGAACGCGTACACCTGCCCGTTAGCTATGGTGCGCACGCCGCGGTCGATCATGACCAGATCACCATTGCATATATACGTGCTCATGCTATCGCCCTCTGCGTGCAGGATCGCAGCGTTCGCTTCGAGCACGCCGTTGCGGTCAAGCACCGTTTTAGGCAAAGCAAATCTGCCCTCGATCTCCACATGATCGTTCATGTAGCCCAAGCCGCATGCGGCCCGAGAGGAATAGATCGGCACCGGCACGTACTTCGGCGGCTCCTCGTTTTTTTGGGCTCCGGTGCTGCCGAAGGCACGCCGCGGAGCATCGCTTCCATGCGCGCTTTTGCCTGAGCCATCGCATCCAGCTCGCCGCCTTGTTGTGCGTCCCCAGTAGGCCCCGCGCGAAGCTGCGCATAAGTGATGCCAAGCGCGCTGGCGATCTTTTCCAGGGTGTCCGCCTTGGGGGACGCAGTGGTCCCCGACAGGATGCGCTGAATGGTGGGCTGGGGCACGTGCGCAAGATCAGCAAGGCTGTTCTGCGAATGGTGCGTGTGTTCAAGCCAGGCGGCGAGGGCGTGTCGGAGGTCCATCGCCTGATTATGCGAAAACGCATGAATAACATCTAATGCATTTGCGTATTGAAAGTTATGCATTTGCGTATTAGCATCCAGCTTATGGACACGCTCTCTACCCAACAGAAGTTGATCCGGCTGTTCGATGCTGGCCTCTCCGAAGCTTTGATTGTCGAGGAAACAGGCATCCCGCAGCCAACCATCAATCGTATCAAGCGCGGCCTGCAAGAGCCGCGGGAGACGTATGTCCGATTGATTGATGCCTGTTTCTTTCGATTGATGCCCGACCTGAATGCAACGAGCGCACCTGCTGAAGCGGAGCGTCGTACTGCCAAGGACCGCCGGTGGGCGTGTCAGATCGCCGTCGCTCTACCCGCAGGGCCGCAGGCCAATAACCGTTTTCCTCCGCCAGCGCATTACCAGATGCGCTGGCGTTTCGCCGGGTTGCCGCCCGGTGTTTTTTTTATGACCGCAAGGCTACCTCTCGCAGGTAGCGCTGCAAACACACACAAAACCGCAAAGGTGTAGGACATGAGTCTTTCAGAAGCTGCGCGGAGCGATATCGCGCTCTGGCCGGGCAATCAGGAGAGTCTTTCGCAAGCCATGTACGGCAGCGCGCACACGTTGCGCCACAAGTTATCGGGCTATCGCGGGATGGTGTTTGGCCTGAACGAGGCGCTGGAGTTGATGCAGCTTACGCAAGGCCGCGAAGTCATTCGGGCGCTGGCACGCGAAGTGGGCGGCGTGTACCTGGACGTGCCCGGCACCGATATGCAGGTGGGGAACGAAGAGCTGCACGTCGCGCTTCTGCGTGTAACGGAGCGCATGGCAAAGCTGAGCGTTGAGGTGCATAAGGCGCTGGCCGACGACGCCAGATCGATGCGGATGAAAAGCGCCGGATCGATTCTGCCCGGCACGAATTAACCGAAGAAATCCTGCGCTACGTAGCGTTGGTTTATCGGGTCTACGGCAATCGTGATGTCCAGGACGACATGTTTAAGGGGCAGCGATGAGGCCGCCGTATTACTGGGAAACACAAGCGCTTGAGCAATGCGGCCCGCTGCCGACGCGGCTTTACCGGAACGGCTTGTTGAAGCTGCTGGATGCGAGCGATGGGCACGTGCGCGGGCCTCGCCGTCTGGTGCTGACCATGCTGGTCTCGGAAGTGGGACCGGTGGCCCGACGTGGGCATTTGCAGCGTCCGCTACAGCATGGCGAACTGGTGCGTTTACTCGATCAGCTCGCGCTGGCGGGGCTGTTGGAGAGTCATGGCGACGAGGAAGAGCTTGACCTGCTTCTGGTGCATCGCGCGCCATTGGTGGCCGCATGATCGACATCCTCCTGAATATCGAAGAGCAGGAGCACTTGCCGAATGCTCGCTGGAGGCCCGCAGTTTGTACGTGCTGGGCCTGCGCTCTCGTATGGACATTAGCAGCGGCATGGTGGGAACCCGCAGCGCCGTGTCCTATTTCAGCCTTGCCACCGATATCCAGTACAAGCCGCCGCTGGGTTCAAAGCGTCCAGGGTTCTTCCCGAATCTTCGCCAGATGCGTTCTTTGCTAGATGAGTTGGAACGCGCGGGGCTGGCCAAGCGCTATTCCCTTGTCACGAAGGACGAAAAGAAGCTCGCTGTTTTGCTATGCCTGGCAACTCGCGCACAACCACGTCCTCTGGATGACCGTCAGATGAGCGTCACTCATGACCGTCAGCAGCAAAGTGGCGTGGGATATGGGTTTCAGGGTAGTGACCGTCACGCGCCGCCAGGCGATGAGCGTCAGATATCTGAAGTTCAGAGTACTTCTATTACACATTCATCTTCATCAACTACTGCAGTGAAGGAAAACGGCAGCAAAGACGAAGACGAAAGCGTAATGCCTGATTGCCCTCAGAAGCCAACGCAGTGGATTCGGGTGATGAATTCGCTGGGCTTCAAGGACAGCGCGCTGTCGGCAGGTGCGCTGCCCATTTACGACCGGTGGATCAAAAGCGGTATGCAGGTAAAACAGGTGCAGGCGGCCGCTGCAGTGGCGGCGAAGCATGGCGGTCGGTCGGTGCAGTACGTCGAAAAGGTCTTGCTGCAGGCGCAGCAGCAAAGTCGCAAGCTCGACGGTGCTGCCTTCGAAGAAACACCCGGCAAGCCGTGGTTCCTGTCCGGTGCGGGCATCGAACAGCGGGGTGTCCAGCACGGCATCACCAAACTGGACGATGAGAACGCGCACGAATACAACATGCGGGTTTTCCGGGCAGCGCAGCTGAGTGAAGCTGAAATGCGCCTGGCGCTGCGTGACTCGCCTTTTCAAGGGAGGTAGGCGAAATGGCAAAACGTAATCCCTGGCTGCGCCCGGCTGGCGCCGATGGTCTGATTCCGGTGGTGGTGCTGTGGAATCACTTTGCCAGCCTGTACGGCAACGCGTGGCGCGAGCTGTTCGCCGAAGAGGCCGCCAAGGTGGCGTGTACGAAGAAGCCGCCGAGCTCTTCTACGGGCGTGGCATCCGCTGGAACATGGTCAAGACCGCGCTGGCGGCATTGCGCAACGAAGTCCGCGCGGGTTCGCAGCCTTTGGGCCTAGCTGAATTTGCTGACCGCTGTTTGCCGGTGTTCGATTTTGAGGGCGCTTTTTTTTATGAGGCACAGCGCCAGTCCGTCAAGGTGGCTTATGGCACGGCTGTGTGGTCGCATCCGGCCATTTACTGGGCGGCCTATGACCTCGGGTTTACAAGGGTGTACGCAACAAAATGGTCGCGCTTGAAGGGAGAATGGGTGCGGGTATTAAGTGACCGGCTGCAGGGCGCGTGCCCGGCAATCCCGGATAAAAAAGGAGGAACCAGTGTACCGGCGCGGCGATGCTGGTGTGGCAATTGCAGCAGTAAACGATTTACGCAAAATGCTTGCAGCAGCAGGCGCGTAGTTCGATAAAACAAAGCCTGGCAATGACCGGGCTAAGAGGCCCTCTGGTGAAAAAAGTTGTTGGGGGCGCAATGAAAGACGCATTAGAACTGTTGGAAAACTGGGCTTTGTTTGTGGGTGGGCGAGTTACGAATGGCTTCAAGGGCATCAGCCTCTATCTGACGCCGGAAGAGAAGGCAGCGATGGGGCCGACGTGCCGGGAAAGCCGCTGCAGTGAGGCCGATGCAATGCGGGCCGAAGCGATTATCGCCACGTTGCGCCAGAGTGATCTGTTTCGTTCGTTTGCGGTGCTGCTCGAGAAGCACTTCATGTATCGAGCCAACCCTAGCGGAACGTCTCGCAAGCTGGGGCTGAACATCAACGATTACGATGCCCATGTGGCGAAAGCGGTGCAAATTTTTTTCGGAACGCTGGGCCATGCTGGAAGCGGTTCCGACCAAAGCGATCCGCACATGCAACTTGAACAACCTGTTGACAGCAAAAAAAATCCGCAACTAACCTTGTTGCTACAACTTGATACCGCTTCGGCGCGCGACTACCCGTGGAAGGGTGGTTTTGCACGTCTAAAGCAACCGAAAGCCTCGCAGCGAAAGCTCCGGGGCTTTTTTTCGTTTTCAGCCAACTTGTTGCCAGGCCCCGGTGCATTTGCACGCGGGGCTTTTTTGTTGTCCGTCGTATGCATTGGCCAGCGTGCTGAGCACCTCGCAGACCCGCCTTGACTGGAACGTTCGGCGAGGCCCGCACGCTGCCCAATGCGTACACCCAATTCTCCGTGGATGGCAGCTTGACCGCTTCGGCGGTCTTTTTTTTATTCGAGGTGCCGATGTTCAAGCTTGATTTCACCGGCACCAAACTGACGCAAGACAAGCTCGCACGGCTGGCGCAAACGCAGTTGCCGTTCGCCGCGGCGAAAGCGCTGACTGAGACCGCCGGCAAAGTACGCATCAATGATCGCAGCGTGATGCGCCAGCGCTTCGACCGGCCTACCAACTGGACGTTGAATAGTCTATTCATCAAGCCAGCGACCAAGGCGCGGCAGGAAGCGCGGGTCTGGATCAAGGACGATGCCGCCAAGTCCACCGCGCCAGCGCAATGGATGACGGCCGAAGTGTATGGCGGCGAGCGCAAGCGCAAGCGTAGCGAGGTCGCCCTGGCGCGGATCGGCTATTTGCGTTCCGGCCAGTTTCTGCTGCCAGCCGCAGGCGTTCCCAAAGATGCGTTCGGGAACGTGCGCGGCTCGTACATGGTGAAAGTCCTGTCGGCGCTCAGCGCGTTCGGCGAAACGGGCTACACGGCAAACCGTACCCGCAGCCGGCGCAGCCAGTCGAAGGCGCGCGGCTTCGATATCTTCTTTGGCAAGATCGATGGCACGACCGGCATCTGGCAGCGCATCAAGTCCGCGCACGGCGAGGGCATCAAGCCGTTGTTCTTCGTGAGCGACTCGGCGCCCAAGTACAAGGTGCGCATCCCGTTCGAGGCGATCGCACAGAACACCTCGAAGGCATACCTGCCCGGCGCGTTCGACCGGGCGTTAAAGTCGGCGGTGCTGTCGATGCGGTGAAGCTGACAGCGGCCCGGCCAGACGCCAGGCACGTGTCAGGAAGGCGGCCCCGGCGGGCCAACCTGTAAGGGTCGCGGGTCCTTCCGGCACCCTAAGCCATGCGGGTAATTCGACCCCCGTCGCCGCGCCAGGCGCAGCGCTCAAACATTACTGAAATTTCAGTCACTGAAAAGGTGCCAAGGCACTGAAAACGATAGGTTTTTTTCCAATGGGTCAACTGGTCAGCAAATCCGGATTCGCGCGGATGAATGGCTGGGTGCCCAGCTATGTGAGTCAACTGAACAAGGAAGGCCGCCTCGTACTCGACGCCTCAGGCAAAAAAAGGTGGATGTCGAGGCGACCATGGCGCTGCTCGGCAAGACCGCCGACCCGGCGCGCTCTGGTGTTGGCGACCGTCATGCCCGCGAACGGGTCGAGCGCAACATCATGCCGGCCGCGATTCTGGCCGCCGCAGCGGAAGAGGCTGCAGACACTGACGGCGGCGATCTGCCACCGACGGTTACGACTTCCAGGCGGCGCGGGCGAAAAAAAGGAAACCCACCTCGCCGGCATTGCCGAGCTGGAAGAACGCAAGCAACTGCGGCAACTGGTGGAGCTGAGCAAGGTGCAGCTCGCGCTGACCGATAACGCGGCGGCCATGCGGGCCGCGCTGGAACGCCTTCCAGACCGGATTGCGCCGGTGCTGGCTGCCGAGTCGGACCCGCGCCGCATTTATCAACTACTGGATGACGAAATCGGGCTGGTGCTGGATGAGCTGGCGAAAATCGCCGAGCGCCTGCCGGCCCGGCTCTTTGGAACCCGCTGATGCAGCTGAACGACATGCCCGATGCTACAGCGCCGTGTGTTCGGCGTGGGCTGCTGGTATACGCCGCCCACCGCGCATGACGGTCAGCGAATGGGCCGACGGAAACCGCCAGCTCACGTCGAGCGAGACGAGCGAGCCAGGCCAGTGGCGGACAGATCGCCTGCCGTTCCTGCGCGAGATCATGGATGCCGCGTCGCCATGGTCCGATGCCGAGCGCATCGTTTTCGTAAAGTCCACACAGGTAGGCGGCACCGAATGCCTGATCAACTGGATCGGCGCCGTGATGGATCATTACGGCGGCCCGATGCTGGTGGTCGAACCACTATCGAAGTGGCTGAGCTGTTCAGCCAGCAACGCCTGTCCAACATGCTGGCGGCGACGACCTCGCTGGCCGACAAGTTTGCCCGGCAGTCGCGCGACTCCAAAAACAAGGCGCTGCTTAAGGAATTTCCGGGCGCATTCTCCGCCTGGCCGGTGGCAACTCCGCCGCAAGCTTGCGCTCGATGCCCGTTAAAAATCTCGGGCTTGATGAAGTGGACGCTACCCGGATGACCTGGACGGCGAGGGCGACCCCGTCGGCTTGGCGGAAGAGCGCACCAACAACTTCCCGCGGCGCAAGGTGATGCTGGTCAGCACGCCCACGATCAAGGGTGCCAGCCGCATCGAGACCGAATGGGAGCAAAGCGACAAGCGCCGCTACTACCTACCGTGCCCCCACTGTGGCGAACGCCAGCATTTGAAATGGCCCAACCTGCAATGGAACGTGGCGGACAATGGCGACGTTAGCCGGGCCTGGTATGTCTGCGAGCACAACGGATGCGTGATCGAGGAGCATAACAAGACGGCCATGCTGGCCGCCGGTGAGTGGGTGGCCGAATGTCCGGGCCGCAAGACCCGTGGCTATCACATTAACAGCCTGTATAGCCCGTTGGGCTTGGGGCGCACTTGGGCCGATCGCGCGCAACAGTGGCTGGAAGCCCAAGGCGACAAGGTCAAGCTCAAACGGTTTATCAATACCTGCCTCGGCGAAGTCTGGGAGACAAGGCCGGGGTCATGAAGCCGACGCGCTGATGGCCCGTGCCGAGCCCTTCAAGATCCGGACCGTGCCGGTGGGCTGTCTGGTGTTGACGCTGGGCGTGGATACCCAACCGGACCGCCTCGAGTGCCAGTTGTTGGGCTGGGGGCGGGGCGAGGTTTGCTGGGTGCTGGATCACTACGTGATCCACGGCAGCCCTACGCTGGACGAAACGTGGGCAAAGCTCACCGAGTACCGGCGCCGCCCGTTGCGCAATCAGTTTGGTATTGATATGCGTGTCATGGCCACCGCCATCGATAGCGGGGGCGCCAACACGCACGATGTCTATAACTACGTGCGCACCTGGCAACACGAACGCGTCATTGCCATCAAGGGCGCAAGCACGGCAAACCGCGCTGTATTGGGCAAGCCATCCCTGCAGGATGTGGACTGGCGCGGCCAGACTCATAAGGAAGGCGTGCAGCTCTGGCTGGTTGGCACAGATACCGCGAAGAACGCTCTGTTTGGCCGCATCGATGCGGATGGCAAGGCAGAAATCGTGCATCGCAAGGTCCGGTTCTCTGCAGACTTGACGCTGGACTATTACGAACAACTCACCGCCGAAGTGTTTGACCCCGAAAAGAACCGCTGGGTGAAGCGCAAAGGCAAGCGTAACGAAGCGCTGGATACCTGGGTGTATGGCTACGCAGCCGCCCAGCATCCGGACATTCGGGTGCATGCGGCACGCGAGGTGGAGTGGCAACAGCTGGAAAACATGTTGCAGCCACGCGTACATGACATGTTCAGCGCGCCAGCGCCGCAGGCGGTCGAAACTGACCCGGCAGTGCCTGCGCCACGACCGGCACCTGACACTATTGAATCAATCCCTGACCCCGCATCGGCGGGGTCTTCTGTTTCTGGCGAGGCCGACTGGCTGGGCCGGACGATAACTGGCTGGAGTGAGTGATGCCCGAGATTGAAATGACCGAAACGGAATTGGTCGCTGGCTTGACCGAGTGGCATCGCCGCTGGGTCGAGGAGCCGGACCGCTTCCGGTCCGAAAGCGAGATGTTTGCAGAAGAATCGGCCACGTATGGCGCGCGGGCCGCGCCCTATCTGCTCGGTATTCTGCAGGAACTGCGCGAGGCCGCCTGATGGCATTTACCCAAGCCCAGCTTGATGCGATTGACGAAGCCATCGCCACCGGCGAACTGGAAGTCGAGTACGACGGCCGGCGCGTCAAATACCGCTCAATCAACGAGCTGCTGACCGCGCGTTCGCATATCGCCGACCAGCTCGCACGTGCGGCTAACACGTTTTCAACCCATTCCGTGCTTGCGGAATTTAGCCGGGATTAATCATGTGGCTCGATAACCTGATCGGCTGGGTGGCGCCAGAGCGTGGCCTCGCCCGACACCAGGCGCGGCAGGCCTGGCTGGAAGTGCGCGGCTATGAAGCGGCCAAGCGCGGTCGTGGCACGGCCAACTGGAACACCACCGGTGCCAGCGCCAATGCGGATATCTCGCGCGATCTGCCCTGGCTCCGCCAGCGCTCGCGCGATCTGGCGCAAAACAATGGTTATGCGGTCAGCCTTTTTGACAAGTTCGTGGCGCACGCGATCGGTACCGGCGTGATCGCCAAATGGTCGGATGATGCCACGCAGGCGCTCTGGAAAGAGTGGGTGCCGTTGGCCGATGCCGATGGCCAGCTCGATTTCTACGGCCTGGAAGCGCTGGCCACGCGCACGGTCGAAGAGTCGGGCGAATGCATCGTGCGCCTTCGTACGCGGCTGCCGGAGGATGGCTTGCCGGTGCCGCTGCAGATCCAGCTACTCGAACCTGATTATCTGGACCACCTCAAGACCGAAGATTTGCCGAATGGTGGCTACATCATCAACGGCGTGGAGTTCAGCCCGATCGGCAAGGTAGTCGCCTACTGGTTGTTCGACCGCCACCCCGGCGAAGTGGGGCAGCTGTTCCGCCCGCTGGAAAGTCACCGCGTCGACGCGGCTGACGTGCTGCTGATCTATCGCAAGACCCGGCCGGGCCAGGTGCGCGGCGTGCCGCGGCTGGCACCAGTCATCAAAAAAAAGCTGCGTGATCTGGACGATTACGAAGAAGCCGAGCTGATGCGCAAGAAAATCGAAGCGTGCTTC